>PLAD01000298.1 GCA_003134215.1 Armatimonadota bacterium | reverse complement strand
CGGCCGAAAGATCTTCTGGGTACGCTGGGCCTTAAGTTCCCAGTTACCCGAGTGTACGTGCCGTATATTTCGTCCGAACTGAGCGCTCTTTGCGCAGATCGCACACGATGTAGCCATAAATCCGTTCCTCTTCCCCCGGGAGCACACCGCTCCCAAAAACTGCGACCAAGTACTATAGCACAAGCAAGAAACAATTTGCAATAGAAAATTAAGTTTGTTCGAAGGATCAAGTTTGGTTGAACCAACCCCGCTTCTTGTACCACCAGACCCCCCCAATAGGCGGAGACGACCGAAGCACCGACTNNAAGGAGCGCTGCCGGCAAACGGTCCGCCCGTCACATCGCAGGCGAAATCCACCAGTCGAAAACTTGCCGAGAATTGTTCCTCCAGGCTGGAACAAGGAGTCGAGGAAAGCCTCGTGAACGACCGACCGCTTCAGTAAGTCCAGGCACTCCTGTTCACTAGAGGCGACAAACTATTCTCAGATCGCTGTTTTCGTACTTGAACGCACTAAACGGATCAAACCGCCCCGCCCGCTTTTCGTCTGTTTTGTCACTGATCATGTATCGGTTATTCTTTGAAATCAATTCAGCATGCCAGAGGGCACCGGAATTTGCGGCGGGGCCGGATAGACGAACTCGCTGTCCCAATCGGTTCGGCGAGGCACCAAAATGCCGTCGAACTTCCCGCTGGGGCCGACTGAATAAATGATGAAATCGTCGGGCCGAAGTTTGATATCAAAGGCTGTCCGTTGTAGGGTTCGATAAAGCTGCCTGGTATGGTCTCCGGAAAGGCGCCTCTTTGCGCCTTGACGGACAACACCGGTGCACCGGCAACAAGCTCCTCGTGAAATGCCCGCATTGTTTCGGAATGGCGTGCTATGAGAGAATACAAGCCATCGGTGCCCAGCAAGGCCGTGACCGGATCGTTAACAATTCCTGCTTAAGCGTTTTCTTCGGAATTGTCGAAAATCGTCGTCAAGCTGCGAGCACAGTGCTACACCCGCCATACAAAGATCTGAGTATCCGTTGAATGGTAGAAAAACCTTGACGCGAGCGCCATTCGTAGGCTTTTAAATGATGCTTCATAGTCGCGGCCAGTATGCAAGTCGCAGACCTGGGCTAGCGAGATCAATGTCGAACCAATGCCTCGCTGATCAAGCTGCAACAGTAGTTTATCGGTATCGATCGTTTGATTCATCATCGAGTTGCTTGGTTTCAGCGATAAGAACGAGGGAACTGAGAGTCCTAACTGCATCAATATCAGCATCGACAGAGCGCCGCAAGCTATGGCCGGGATGATAACCTTGAATTGGGCAAAAAGTGATTCCAAGACCGTCGGCGGTCGTCGAATGCCCGCGAGCACGTTGTCATCAAAATTTGCCGAGCATCGGATAGCAGTGAGCGAACTGAGGCCCGACCGCAGCGCCGATAAGTCATCGCCTAATTCAAGCGATTCCATTTTTGCTCTCCTCGGTTCTGCTCGTCGCTTCCGTCCAAAGATCTTTGAACTTGATGCGTGCCGAATTCAACCGGGAACGAACCGTCCCAACCGGAATTGATAGGGCAGATGCAATCTCGTCATAGTCCAGGCCGTCAAGCTCGCGCATGACGAGGGCGGCGCGCATCGGCGGAGTCAGCTGGCTCAGCAGTTGATGAACCAGCATACTGGTCCCCACGGTGTCGTCACAGGGACTTGAGCACGCCCGTTGTTCAATCGTTTGCAGCGAAACTTCCGTTGCCCGCTTTAACCGGCGCTGATCCAGACATATTCGAACTGCGATGCGGCAGACCCAGCCGTAGAAAGCGTCCTTCTTTTCGAGAGAATGCAGAGAGCGGAAGGCCTTGATAAAGGTCTCTTGAGCCGCGTCTTCAGCATCTGCCGATGCGCCGCCGAGGGCGGCCGCTGCGACACGCAGCACCCGATCGCGATATCGCGCGAGAAGCCAGCGGCATGCAGCTTCATCGCCGCTAACGGCCCGATCGACCATGGCAATCTCTTCTCGGTCGACATTGGCATTGCCGACAATCACCGATCCCCTGAGCGCAATAAAACACAGAGCCTGTGTGCTGTCCGTGATCATCATGTTACTTTACCTCGGCCGTTTCGGGAACGAGACCAGGCCATTCGTTGCCTGACACCTTCGCAACATATTGGGCTTCACCCTGTGACACCATTGTTGATAGGCCTTGATTGAGTACTCGGTCTTCACTACTTTGCAGTACTACTAAACAACAGTAACCGATAAGAAAACCGCAAACTAAAGGCAGCAAAGCTCGTGCGATGCCGTTGAAGATCCGCATCACTACACGATTTTTTCCACTTAACATGCGAACCGCAAGTAAGACGCCTCCGATAGCAAGCGGTCCAGCGGCAATGGCGCGAAATACATACGCTGTACCGTCTGACGTATTTACGGTGTCATTCATATCGTAAATCCAGGCAATGCTCGAATATTGCTGAACTAAGTCGAACGAGCGGCAGATATTAGCCGCTGCGCCCGCAGCAAGGGCGATACCCAGTACACATATGATGTATTTTGCCGCTATCGACGGCATCGACTTGTCCGTCGTACTAATACATTTTAGCTCCTCGATTAACTTCAATAGACAGCCGAACAGGACGAAGCATGAGGCCCATGACAAACAGAGCCATCCAACCATGATGAAAAAACTGTCTGCGAGACATCTCGTTAAGTACGGGGCCATCACCTTCGGGAGTGTTGAGATGGATTTTCTGGCATCGACTCCCGCTGAGTCGTTGAGCTCGACCCACTGTGCTTCGGCTGTGTAACCGTGCGTCTGGAGATACCGGACATAAGTGCGGAGGGTCCACAACCTGTGTTCGGCTGAACTTTCGGTTGAACTCTCGTTAGCCGACTGTTCACTCGAATCACCGGGACGTCTCATGGCGAGATTGCCGACAGCAATTCCGACGAGGCTGCCGATTGCATATGTGGACTGTGACCGCATTAAGGCTCCAACGTGCATCAAGGCGTGTCGAATTTGCTCACCGCGTTCAATCTTGCCGCCTGATTCGCTCGCTGCAGCCTGCCAGACGGCAGAACGCGCGACCGAACGAATTGCCGAATACTCGGGAAGAAGGACCGATGCGTTAACTTCAGTCACCTCAACGCCATTCAAATAGCCATCGGTAGTTTTAATGGCTTTCCACCCGCCAAAGACCTGCTCAACGAGGTATTCGCGCCATTGGTTGTCGTGTGACGCCGAAAGAAGGCAGGAAATTGCAGTCTGGTCATCATGTTCAGCATCGTATGCAACAGCAAGTACCGTGGGAAAATAGGCATTGGTTGGATCGAGCATCTCTCCTTTCGTCGCTGTACGTATAATGTCTGTCGCTGCGTCCGTCACTTCGAACGATGTGTCTTTTGAAGCACCGAGGCGCGAAGGAGCGGCTTTCGAATCGGCCGCGTCGTTCCACGCCTGCTCCTGTGGATTCCATTCGACATCATAATGATTTATCATCTGAAGTTCAGCTCGGCATACGTTGGCGAGCACGGCCGGTGAGTCAGGAAAGACCTGCTCGACCGAATGAAATGCATCGATTTGTAACTTAGTGCCGTCGGTGCTGTTCGGGCTCCGATCCTGGACATTTAGCCTGGTCATCCACGCCCGCCAAATCTGAATATCCACGTCATCAGGACAACGACCGGCAGCTTCTACTGTTTCCCGATCAAAAGTCGGATCCGTATAGTTCGGAATCGGAGACTCAAACGACTGGAGCTCGTGACGTACAATCCACGATGTCTGCGGCGAGAGGAGCGTGACCAAAAAGGCACCGGCGGTAATTCCGATTAGCCAGAGGGACGATTTCGGCAATGGTTTCATCATCTTTCCATTCGATGTGCACAATTAACTGTGCTTCAGAGAGATGACGTGTTCAGACTTCGAAAAAGTTCGAACTGATTATTTTTGTGCGACGGAGACGAACGGGAAGACCGGGGCGAAGGCAGGATCGATTGAGAGGGCTATTCGGGCTGAGGCTTGTGCGAGATCGGGCTGCCCTAGTTTGCTGTATGTCAACGCGAGATAGTAGTAGCCAGTAAGGAAACCGGGGTGGAGTTCGACTGTTTTCCTGAGCTCGGCTGCCGCCTCGTTGAATCTGTTGACGGAACCGAGCTCCATCGCAAGTTCGAAATGAGCGTAGGATGTTGTGGGAAGCTGGTCGACCGAAGCGCGGTAATCGGCGATCGACGGGAGAGCGCTGCCGGTTAAGGCTTCACATTCTGCACGATGATAGAGGGCGAGTGGAAAACCAGGCGACATCGACAACGCTCGGTTATCGTCAGATTCGGCTTCGGAATAGCACTTCTCCCCTTGCCTGGCAGAACCGAGCTCAACCCAGAACTTGGCATCTTGCGGCCCCTCAGCAATGACGTTCTTAAATCGCTGCTCCGCACCGGCATAGTTTTTCAAGCGCATGTCTTCGTATCCCAGTTTTTCCTGCGGCAGCCAGTCGTTTGGCGCCAAAGCAGCGGCGTTGGTGAAGAGAGAACGAGTATCTTGCCAGACAGAAAGCTGGGCCTCAGTGCGAATCAAAAGAAGTATCAGGAAGGCCGCTGCGGACCACGCAGCCGCCGAACGCACCTTGAGCTGCGGCAGTTTGTCGAGAGTTACGGCGACGATAAAGGCTGGACCAAGGAGCGCTAGATACGCGTAGCGATCGGCGACGGTGGAAAAATACTGATAGGCGAAGGGCACGACGCCGCTCACCGGCAGCAGAAAAAGGACAAATGTCAGCACGCCCGGAACCAGCCATGGCGTTCGCTTTGCATAGACGGCACAGAACAGTACAAGCGTTACGAAAGCAGCGACAGTGGAAAAATATAGGTGATTTGCTATGACTCGCTCTGGCGTACGGCCGTACTCTGCCGACAAGTTGAATGGCCAAAACAGCTTTTCAATATAGAAGCCGATGGTGTCGACGGTAATCAGTCCCGGCGCCCAGGACGGGAGTGCAGCGTCTGGAGCGCACGGCTGACTAAGATGTGTAATAGAGGTAAAGATGCCTGCGACGGCAAACCAGGGCAAGACGCGTAAGACAACGGAAAGCCACGGTCGCTTAACGTAGAACATGTCCCAGACAAACAGGACAAAAGGCGCCATGACTGCAGTGGGCTTGGCGAGGAGCGCAAGGACAAATAAAACAAGAGCTGCGCCGGATCGAATGGTCCATAAAGCGTCATCTTCCGCGGAAGCCTTTAAATAGAAAATCATCCCCAATAGCGCGAAGGCTGCGCTGAGCAGGCCGCGTACTTCAGAGACCCAGGCGACGGACTCGACCTGAAGCGGATGAAGCGCGAAGAGCAGCGCTCCGAGCGCCGCCGGGATATCCGATTTAACCGTGCGACGAATTAGAAAAAATGCCAGCAAGGCGTTAATCGCATGCAGCGCGAGGTTGACGCCATGGAAAACATGCGGATTGAGATTTGTGTCGAACTCGGTCAGCGCTGGGCTGGGAGCACCGGCTCGAGCAATCAGGCTGACCAGTGCAATTAAAGTGTACGAAATCGGAATATAGAGCGACTGGTAGGGATGCAGCCAAAATTGGGCAAAACTGTGCCACGTGAGAGGCTGCAGGTAGGGATTGTCATAGACATGCAGGTCATCGTCCCACAGGACAAAGTCGAAGTGAGTTGTCCGAAAGTAGGCCGCTGCCGTGATTAGCACGATTGGAATCGACATAAATATCGCCTTACTCAGCCGAATAGACATTAATCGTGCAAAATCCATACTGGTATCATTGGCAGGCGGGCGATTTGGCTTTACTAAAATTTGTCGCGGCTGAATGATAACCGGTAAGGACTGAGGCGCAGGAGCGATGATTTCGACTAAGAACGTATCATAAAAATTCGGCGCATTG
>PLAD01000371.1 GCA_003134215.1 Armatimonadota bacterium | reverse complement strand
ATTACTAGCTGTGACAGACGCTCAAGTGCATCGTAAATAGCTTCCACATCGGCGGGTTCTTGGCCGCGGAACGGACCGAGAAGAGCTTTGGTACGGATAGAATCGACCATCCTTTTGGTCGCGAGTTCACGGATTGGGGCAAGGCGGAAGGCGACATCTTTGAGCAATTCGGTGTAGATTCCTCCGAGGCCGAACATCAGAACCGGCCCGAAGCGTGGGTCGCGCACCATACCCAGAATGATCTCACGACCCGGCTTCAGCATCGGCTCGATGGTCACCCCCCAAACACGTGCATCCGGTCGTTTGTTCTTCGCCCGAGCGAAGAGCTCGATTGTCGCTTCTGCCACTTCAGACGCGTTCTGGCAGTTCGGAATAACACCGCCGATCTCGGTCTTGTGCAGAATATCCGGGGATGAGATCTTCACCACCACCGGATAGCCGATAATCTCTGCCGCCGCGACTGCCCGTCCCGGGCTGGATGCATGCTCGTACGCCGGCACCGGGAACCCGTAGGCCTTGAGCAGTTCCAGGGATTCGATCTCCGGCAGTGTGGAGCGTCCTTCGGCTGTCGCTTCGTCGATGATCCGCTGGGCTTTGGCCTTATCGACATCAAAATGAATAATTTCAGTGCGTTTACGTGTGTACCAGTCGCGGTAGTTGTCCATTTTCGCGAGAGCTCGCGCCGCAGATTCTGGAAATTTGTAGGTCGGGACCCCGGAACTGTTGAGCATATCGGCGCCCGCCTGCATGTCGACCGATCCCATCAAGGTCGCAAAGACCGGCTTTGGGTTTGCCAATGTCTTCTGGTGCGCGGCAGCCTTTGCAATTTCCGCGGAAATCTCCGCAACATCGGTTACCGACTGGGGTGTCACCAGGACAATGACACTGTCCACGGCATCGTCTTCCAGCACCGCTTGGATTGCCGCGTGATACCGATCGTGACGTGCATCGCCAACTACATCGACCGGGTTGTGTGTGCTCGCTGTGCTGGGCAGCGATAGTGTCAACTTTTGAATTGTTTCGGCGGAAAGGGTCGGGACCGATAGCCCGTAGCGGATACAAGCATCGGTAGTCATAATCCCCGGCCCGCCGGCATTGGTCACAATACCAACACGATTACTCGCGGGTATCGGCTGGTTAGCAAAGGCTGAGGCATAGTCGAACAGGTCTTCGACCGTGTCGACACGAAGAACGCCGGCCTGCGCAAAGAGGGCATCGTAAAGCTCATCGCTGCCTGCTAGTGAACCGGTGTGGCTCGCCGCGGCCGCGGCGCCCTGCGCTGTTCGGCCGGTCTTGATAGCCAGGATCGGCTTACTGATCTCTCCCTCGCCCGTGATCTCGCGGGCAAGTTCGATGAACCCACGACCGTCGGACAGGTCTTCGATATACATCAAAATGACACTGGTCAGCGGGTCGTTGCCAAGGTAACGCAAGAGGTCCAGTTCGGTGAGGTCTGCCTTGTTTCCGAAGGAGACGAATTTTGAGAAACGAATATCTTTTGCCGCCGCATAGTCGAGGACAGCGGTACAGAGCGCGCCGCTCTGCGAAACAAAAGCAAGGTTGCCCGCGGGCGGCATGCGGCGAGCGAAGGATGCGTTCATGCTGACAGTCGGGTCGGTGTTGATCAGCCCGAGGCAGTTCGGCCCCATTACATTGATCCCGTGGACTCTCGAAAGCTCTTTTAGCTTGGTCTCCAGCGCAGTACCGTCGCCGCCGATCTCTTTGAAACCCGCAGAGATGACGATCACGTTTTTGATACCGAGTGCGCCGCATTCTTCCACTGCTGCAAGAACCGCCTTCGGCGGAACCACCATGATCGCGAGATCGACCGGCTCACCCAGGTCGGTCAGCGATGGATATGTTTTGACCGCCATTACCTGGGAGGCGCGTGTATTGATCGGGTAAACAACCCCTTGAAACCTGCCGAACAGCAGGTTCTGCGACAGGTCGGCGCCGGCGCTTCCTTCGCGGTCTGTCGCACCGACGACAGCAATCGACTTTGGTGCGAAGAGCCCCGTAAGATCTCGTGTGCTCATTAATTTCTTCCTCTTTCCAATCAGGTCGTTCCGGACGGCAAACTGGCCAGGCCGGACACAAAAAATCGCACCGAAGTTGAGTTAACAGACAACCACTCTAACACAGAGATTTTACTCATTTTGCCGGTTGAAACGACTTCAGTACCGTCATATAGTTCGCACGTTCGTAGGAAGATGGGTCTGACACACCCTTCAAATTCATGCTCGAGCGCATCTGGCGAATCGAGGCGTACTCGTGCAGGTCCATCCACTGCTCCATATCTTCGAGGATCGCCTGAATTCGTCCGGTTCCGTTCTTCAGAAGTTCAGAGGCAGTCATGGTCGCCTTTGCGCCCACCATCATCGCCTTGAAGACATCGGCCGCCGTGTGGACACCGCAGCTGATTGCGATATCGATGGTGCTCATGCTCGACAGGATAGCGGTCCAGCGCAGCGGCAGACGCAGGTCTTCGCTGCGGCTGAGCGACAGGCTCGGCACAATCGTCAGCTCTTCGAGGTCGATGTCCGGCTGATAGAAGCGATTGAAGAGGACGATGCCTTTCGCGCCGGTCTCTTCGACTTTTCTGACGAAAAACGGAAGGGAACTAAAATATGGACCAATTTTGACTGACACCGGTACATGCACGCAGCTGACAATCTGCTGTATGGTCTGTAAGTACTGCATTTCGACACGATAGCCAGGCTGGTCCCGGTCCGTCGGCACATAGTAGAGGTTCAATTCGATGGCATCTGCACCAGCCTCCTCCATCATTGTCGCGTACTTGACCCATCCGCCGGGTGTCGCCCCATTCAAGCTCGCGATCACCGGAATATCGACTTTCTCCTTCGCCTCACGGATTGTCTTCAGGTACGTTTCCGATTTTTTCAAAACGGCGACCGGTTTCGGTAGATAGTCGGAAGCTTCGAAGAAGCTGTCCGACCCAAAAGTCAAAAAGTGATCGATCTTGTCCAGCTCATATTCGATCTCTTCTTCAAAAAGGCTGGGCATGACGATGGCCGATGC
>PLAD01000040.1 GCA_003134215.1 Armatimonadota bacterium | reverse complement strand
ATCATGTCGGGAGAAACAATTGTTCGCCTAGTCGGTGTTATGGAGAGTAATCCTCGGCTTGGTATCTTCCAGAGCCTGATCGTCGGAGTGCTTTGCCCGTCGCTATTTGGCCGCCTTTTTGAATACGGACATCGTCACGCCCTGAGATGTTCCATCACAGGTTCATCCTGGTGGCAAGGCGACCGCTGCCAATATTGGGGCCATAACGCCGTTATACGGATNNAGGTAAAGGGCCGTTTAGTGGACATATTTTCTGCCATGACCAGATCGAGGCCTCATTCATGCACCGTGCGGGCTACGAGGTACGCATACTGCCGGAGGAGAGCGGGAGTTATGAAGGAGTGCCCCCGACCTTATTTGACTTCAACAGACGGAACAATCGTTGGTGCCAAGGGAATCTTAAGAATCTCCGAGTGGTTTTTATGTCGGGGCTAAGCGCTATTGATCGCTTCCAACTTTTAGTCGTAGCCCAACGCTTTCTAAGCCATCCCGCTCTAGTCGCCTTTCTTNNCGCCATTGGTCTTTATGCGATTTGGATGTTCATGTTCTTTTCGCCAAAGCTATTTGGCATAGCGGATGTACTGTTGAAATCATCGGCGGACTATGGGGGAGTACCGCGTCTGCTTTTCGGTGCCTGCATGGAATTTCTCCATTCAATGCTGCTTACACCTATCTCCTCGGTCGCGACTACCATCTTTATCTTCGGTATCCCGTTTAAGGGACGATCCACATGGGATACCAATCGCCGCAATGCTTACGCGCTAACGTGGCGAGACGCTCTGCGGGATGAGTGGCCACAAACCGTGCTTGGCGCCTCCATACTTATCTATCTTCTTGTATCGAACGCGGCTGTCACCCCGTGGTTCGCACCATTTTTGTTGGGACTTATTTTTGCGATTCCCTTTGCGGTCATGACGTCCTTGCCGCGTGTGAATGCTGCGGCCCGGCGATTGAAGATCTGTTGCCTACCTGAAGAGATCAATATTCCACCTGAAATCGCCGATGTCGTTGAGCAGGCATAAACGAGACTCCGATCGCAATGCGCATATTCACATTTTTCGAACGCCTTATCTCATCGACTGCTATTCCCTCGATGAAAGGGATGCCATCGAGGCTTGCCGCGTTTTACTGGCATTTCCTAAAACAGATTCACGGATTGCTGGCGCTTCTGATCCTTGCTGGGTTTGCGGTGGCGGTTTTGGATGCCGCGATACCGGCGTTTCTGGGGCGATTGGTTACGCTCATCTCCAGCCATTCGCGCGGCGGCCTCCTAAGGGAAGCCTGGCCTGAACTGGCTGGCATGACGTTGCTTCTTGTTGTGATACGACCGATGGCTTTGTTCTTCCAGACTTTGATCTCCAGTCAGGCGATTGCGCCTGGCTTGGGCAACTTGATCCGCTGGCAGAGCCACTGNNGCCGTCGCCAACCGCGTTGTGCAGACAGGACCCGCACTGCGCGAAACAGTAATTTTGGGCGCGAATGCGGTCTGGTACATCGCGGTGTACGGTGGCAGCGCCGTCTTGCTGATGGCATCAAGCGATATCCGGCTGACTTATCCGGTCCTATTCTGGTTTATTGGATATGTTCTGGTTCTGTGGTATTTCGTTCCACGGATTCGGGTTCGCTCACGGAAGGTATCCATGGTGCGATCAATGCTGACCGGCCGGGTCGTCGATTGTTACGCAAATATTGCTATGGTGAAGCTTTACTCCAATCAGAGCGATGAAGACAATTTCATTCGGCTTGGTATCGACCAGCACACCGAAAGTTATCGTCATCATTTGCGACTTACAACAGGGCTCAGTGTTTCCATCTCGCTGCTTAATGCTGTGATGATCTTCAGTGCAGGCACGGTGGCGATATTGTTATGGACTAAGGGAGCTATCGCCTTAGGTGCGATCGCCATGACGCTCCCATTGACATTGCAGTTAGCGAATGTAGCAGGCTGGGTCGCTCACAATGCGACCCAACTCTTCGAAAACATGGGGACGGTCGAAGACGGTTTTCAGTCAATCTCTGTTTCACATCAGAGTGAAGACCGGCTCGATGCAAAGGCGCTACTTATTGGTGGAGGAAGTATTGATTTCGAAAATGTCGTGTTTAGTTATGCGAAGCATTTGAGGCCGGTCTTGCAGCGGGTCAACTTATCGATCAAGGCGGGCGAACGGGTTGGCCTGGTAGGGGCTTCAGGAGCCGGAAAAAGCACGCTCGCACATTTGCTGCTCCGCCTGTTCGAACCTGACGGTGGCCGTATTTCAATTGATGGGCAGGATATTATGAGCGTCACGCTTGAAAGTTTGTGGCAACAGACTGCGATGGTGACCCAGGATACATCGCTCCTGAATCGATCTATTCGTGAAAATATTGGCTTGGGCAAGCGGGGTTGTACCGACGAGGAAATTAGGGACGTTGCGGCGCGTGTTCGGGCACTTGACTTTATTGAGGCACTTGAAGATCCAGAGGGAAATCGCGGATTCGATGCGGTTGTCGGCGATCGCGGTGTGAGACTCTCCGGAGGGCAAAAGCAACGGATCGCAATGGCTCGCGCAATGTTGAAGAACGCGCCGATTCTCATTCTGGACGAGGCGACGTCGGCGCTGGATACCGAGGCCGAGGCAATCATTCAGGAAGAGTTGGACGAACTGATGAAGGGACGTACCGTGCTTGCGATTGCGCACAGATCTTCGACACTCGTCCGTATGGACCGCACCGTGCTTCTAACCGAACAGAAGATAATCGAAGTCGATCGCTCTGAATGGTTGGCCGCTCACTAATTTGAGCCCAGATGTGATCTTAGCTTTTAGTTTTAATTGCATTTCTCTCGCTTTGAAGCTCATGGCGGGTATTGTCGTAAACGCTTCGGTCCAATTCGCCGGAGTAGTCGCTCAGAAATTTGAGAGCTTCGTCCAGTTGTGTTTTGGCAGCGGATGTGTCGCCCGCTTTTTCGTACATCAGAGCGGCGCTTCGTCGCATCTCTGCCGTTCGCAACAGGCGGTCTGGGCGCGCATACTGCTTCATGTGAATGACATAAGTTTGTCCAATANNGTGAAGTCGTTGTTCCAGTCATGCACGGTTGCGTCTACGATCGCAATATTTGCACTTGCGTTCAATTCTCCGGCCTTGAATAGGCTTTTGTCGGGAGCATCCTTCGCTACCTGCGTCCTGATTGCCAATGCTTTGACCAATATAACGCGGGCCTGGATAAGACGTGATCGATCCTTTTGCTGCATCCCCCACCGTACGAGCGTTTCGCCCCAGTTATCGTAGGTCCAGCCCAGGACTGACAGACGAATATTGTTATTCGGGTCGCTCTCGATTGTGGCGTTTACCTCACGCTCCGCCGCCTGAAAGTTATCCTGGGCCTTGGCGTAGTCCAGCTCTCTCATATAGATAAGGCCGATATTGTTGTCGATCAGGCACAGGTCGTAGGGCCACTTTGCACGGCTGCTTCCAAGCGACAACATTCCCTGTTGAGCGATTTGGAAATCCTTGAGAGCTTCCGCTTCATGCCCTCTTCGGCCCTCTACATCCCCAAGCTTATTAGTCGTCCAGAATAGATCGTGGTCGATATCCGAACCATGGTGCCCTCGATCTTTTAACTTCAACCTGATCGAATAGTCGTCATTGTATACGGAGGCAGCTTGATCGGGGTTATTGAATTCGTCCAGCAGCACGTCGCCCAATATC
>PLAD01000039.1 GCA_003134215.1 Armatimonadota bacterium | reverse complement strand
CGCGCATCAGCGCCGCGTTAACAACAACCCCCCAGCCGGCAAAACGACTTGGCAGCACGAACAAGTCGCCCGCCCCTACAACCTTCATTGCCTCGGAGTTTGCCATCACACCCAAAAAGCGCACGCGACGAGATATTCCCAGGCCTTTCGACAGCATCTCCATCTTTTGTCGCAGCTCGCCGTCCCCAATTACAGTCAGCGTCCATTCAAGGTCCGTCAACGGCGCGAGCGCGGACAAAAGGACGTCAACCCCCTTGCGGTGTATGATTTGGCCAAGATAAACTATATCGACCCCACCTGAAAAGGGTTGATATATCTCCAAATCCGCAGGGCGCTCGGGAAAGTATCCGTAGGGAACGATCGTCTCAGGCCGATATCCGCACCGTCTGTACCAAACACGCCCTCCGTGCGGTCCGGTATACCCCATTGCCAATATGAAGTCGACCTTCTTCCCGTACTTAGCGTAGTCCAGCCAATGCTTAATGAGTCGCATTACTCCCTTGCTGCCACGATCATCCCGGTTCTCGACTAGCAGGCCGATTGTCGTATCGAGTCCGACACACGCGTCGAACGCACGCTTAACTCCAGGAAACGCACTTATTCCGGTGAAGATGTGCACGCTGGAGCTAGGATCGATATTTGCTAGTTCTGCGACCGTCAAATCATCGGGCGCAGCAAACAGCCGTACCCCATCTGCTTCAGGAACGCTCCAACCTTGGGACTTGCGATCCTCAGTTAGAGATTCCTCGGCGACCCAAATGACTTCCTTGTTCGCGTACTGCGCCATACAGCGGATGTGAGGCGCTTGATAAAAAGCGAATATGTTCTGCCAAAATACGAGGCGTGACCAATCTCGACTCATATCGAGGAAAGCAACTCCAGTCCCCTTCGAACCGGGCTATACCTAAACCTAATCTGTTTCGCGGCAAGGGACACCCCCTTTGTTCGCACAAATCCCGCCGCCTCGCATTTCTGCTTCAGTCGTTCTACGTCATGGCGATAACGCGCAGCTAGCGAATTAGAACCCGTAATGGATTGGGAGTGAATGCGGAAGTCAGCTAGGTTTTTATATACGGGTCTGATTACCGCGCCGGCAAGGCTCATGTCTAAAACGAGCTCAGTATCCCAACAAGAGCCATTTTTTATGTTGAAACCAGTTGTAAGCTCCCAAGCACGGCGTCTAAAAAAAGTACCCTGTTGTACTGCGACATAAGTGCCATCAAGAACGCTTTGCGGCGAGAACATCCAGGGTATGCAACTCCGGCGGGTCACTTTCCCTGACTGGTCGACCAGTCTGATCCCGCCCATAATAACATCAACATAAGGATGCCTGTTGAAATAGTCTAAAACGAAGTCCAATGCTCCCGGAAGAAGTCGATCGTCGGCATTCAAATATCCCATGACATCTGCGTCGCACTTAGCGAAGCCCTTGTTAAGACCGTCCGCCGGCCCGTTGTCAGGCTCAAGAACTACAGATGAAAATCGTTTCTTATTTTCATGAATGATCTGTCGTGAGGAATCGGTGCTTCCAGGATCGACAACCACGTACTGAAGTTTAGAGTTGTCTGTCATCGTTACAGAGGCTATGGCCTCTGCCAAATAGGCGCACTGATTAAAACTGATTGTTACGACGCCGACCGAATTAACATCTGCACTGTTCAATGTTAAGCTTGTCCTTCACTACAGTACACAGCCCGAATATCAAGTCGCTTTATTCGTTCATCCATCTCAGGATTGATGAAGGAAATACTTCGTACGGTGACCGGCGCGTCGACTCTGTCGCCATACCTTGCTGTGCTAATATTACGACTATTCAGGTTGACGAATGATTCTAGCAGGCACGCCTACAGCTAGGCAATTGGCGGGAACAGAACGCAGAACTACCGCATTCGCCCCTATTGCGGCATTATCGCCGATAGTTAACACTCCTGTTGCTATGACCTTAGCTCCAGCGCCAATAACAACGCCTTTACCAACAATTATTTGACCCTCCACGGCGCCGCCTATTCGCACGTTCTGACCGAGTACCGCGTGGGGCAGAATCGTACAGTTGTCACCGATAACAGTTGTCTTATTCAGTACGACACCCGCACCTAAGTCGGGAAATCGCACCCCACAACCTATGGTCGCTTCTGCCGGTAGTTGGCATCCCGTCAGCAAAAAGTTGACGTAAGAAACCAAGTAAGCGATACTGTTGCACTTGTGCCTATACAACCAGTTGGCGACTTTGTACAAATGAATAGGCGTTAAGATTTTGCCTAACATGCTCCTGCTTCGCTCCTCTGGTAGCCAAACATATGTTGCGTACATCCGTCAATGCAACATCAGAAACATTCCGCGAGCGCAGTTCAACCTATACTTTCAACATGCTGAAACGTCGTGGATTTTGGAACTGACATTACGTGGATAAGCGTGAAAATCAACAGAACGACGTCAAAGGCTACCTCAAGCCTTCGGCCTGCGCCAAACGGCGAAAAAAGTATGTCCCACCCAAGCTGGATTGAAGTGTACGCAATTAGCGGTAACAGTGAGCTCTTGCAAAACACAGCATTTACCAGAACCTTTACGTCCAGATAGCCAATAAAAACCCAAAAAACTGCCCCCATGATACCTGCTTCAACCCACGATTGCATTAGAAATGAGTGCGTGGGGATCTCATCTGAAAAAGAGAAAGAGCCTTCATTAAGCTCGGGATTAGCTTTTCGCAAGTCGTCGCGGTACATCCTTTCATAATGCCCGCCAGGGTCTGGCGCCCACGATCCGTGGCCCAAAATTGGGGAGTCCATTACAGCCTGTGACGAGACGAGAAACTCAGATCGTCCACCCAGCACAAGCCCGTACTTGCCTTTAGACTGGGCGAGGTACTTCGCCTGTGCCTCGGCGCCCAACGCACCATTTTCTGCCGCCGTCGAATAGAAGTCTGAAATGACAAACATTGTGCCGAAAAGCAAAATCACCGCCCCGATTCTGGCAGCAATCGATACGCGAGACAAGTCAATGTTCTTAATTTGAACGTAACCGTTCACGAATAAATAAGCGCTCGTCGCCAAGCTGGCACCTCCTAGATTGCGGGCGTTGAGCAGAAAATCAGCCACTCCAAGAACCAAGAATACAGCAGGCGCAACGAACCTTCGCACAGCTATCGCTCTAAAGGACAATATGATAGCAGCAACGACCGTGACATTCACGCCAGGTCCCATTTTCCAGAGCCCATCGTTCGCGTTACCAGAAACATGCAGAATTACTGAACCTAATGCTCCAACTGCAAGAGCTAGCCGGAATATCTTAAAATCTAATTCTCGTCTAAGCAAACAATATAAACCGGTAAAATTTGATGCAAAGAAGAGAATCTTGCACCATNNGCGCCGAATAAGGTCCGTGATAACCTGCGCGAGAAACCAAAGCAACATTGTTACCATTACGGCGCAATAGTGTCGGTCCCTACCTAATAATCCAGCAGAGGAATACAAGATAAACGGCAATGCGACAAGTAGGATTATTTCGGCACCGTACAAAGTGCCAATAGACTGAACGGGAACGGCCATGGAAAGTCCAAGTACGACCAGGCCAACAGATCTGATTGCCTTCTCAAACCTGCCGTGACGCTCCCTTACCTCGTGTACTGTGCTGCTACTTTTAATTGCAATCATAATTGTTATACGCGAAAATGCAATACTCTACGCAGAGAGGCGTAATGCTTGATGCCCGTTAGCTGCCAATAGACTGCTTGATCTCCCTATGACGTGGCACTTTTCGTGCCAACTGCCGCAGCAGACTGACCAACATCAATTTCACGTCTTTTACCAAACGCGTAACGACCGCAGACGTATGTTTTGGTGTAAGTCCTAAGCGCAACACTCAATCAGCTACGCCAACATCATTTTCACAGAGCGCCTGGACTTGCCTTTAAAACAGCGGCCATAGTCGCAAACAAATCTACATACAGCAAAACTGCTAATTGCCCAGCCTGGGGGGTAGCCTGTTTCGTCCATGGCCTCTTGATGCGGTCAACGTTAAAACCAAGAGGACCAAAAGTCACAACTTCGTTCTATTGTCCTTAAAGATATTGAACTTCACTAGCTCGATTGCGCTTTTAACCAAAAGCAACGGGAATATCGGACACCGCTTGGAAACCGCAATCAAGTGGTGTCTGGCCAAGCTTAGCCGCCATTGATGGCGCTCAATCTCTACTTTTCTTGAATTCTGCCCGTAAAAGCTTTGATTATGTACCCTGTATAAATACGAAGGGTCCGCGAAAACATTCGTACTATAGCCCGCATAAGCGACATTAAAAGCCGTTTGGGGATCGATCATTGAGTTCTCGAAATAAATACTATCGCTTATCGCCTTGGCATTCCCCCTATAAAACGGACACTAAGTACAGCCTATCCGACAGCCACGG
>PLAD01000401.1 GCA_003134215.1 Armatimonadota bacterium | reverse complement strand
GTATCACCAGTCGCTCCCAGACCAGAAGATCCCGGTTGCGCAAAAGTCCCATGACGAAGCCGCGCACGAGCGTAAAGTATCCATAGGGCTTCCCAGTTTCAGTGCTGTCTTTCGTATTGACCGTCGGGAAGTCGGTGTATTTTTCCGGCTGTCCGAGTTCAGGGGCGCTCAATTTAATACCGCCTGGTCGGAGCAGGATTAACCGAGCGGCTTCCGGGCACGAAAGATAGAGAGACCGCTCCAGGGTGTCGTCAATTTTGCTGTAGCGTCTTGGATAGGTGTCGCAGGTACGAGAAAGATAGTCCTCACCCAGAGCCACCTGAATGGAGCAATCCATGCCTTCTGTCAAAAACGGGCATGTGGAACCCGCTAATTTTACGACTGCATAACTCGCCGCACTTTTCGATTTGGGATTTTGTAAGACATTTAGTTCGATCAGTCGTTTGAGCGTAGGGTCTTCGATGAACTGGTACTTATCAAACGTCGACCTATCGATAACCACACCCATGCCCGAGCAGCACGTATCTTCACACTTAGGGCCTATACAGCGAAATCTGCCGTAATAATCCGGCTCACTGATATCTATGGTCGGTTCCTATCCTTAGGCCGTTGTTAATTGAATTTCTGCGCATAGCCGAGGGCCTCATGATAAATTACAAAGTATGGAACTTATTGGTTCCTTCGTTTTCTTCGATAGCTCTCCGAGTGACTTACATTCAGTTAAAGTTGCCGCTAAGTTGGACCACCCGGCGGTCTCTGACCTGTTGAACCTGCACTTTTGACCGACAATTACCTGGAAAACTTACCATCGGCGACCGACTGACACAGGCAAAGGAGCTGTTACGTTGAAAAAAGAGAATCCTCTGAACGAATGTTCAAGCATACCCACTTGGATTACCGTCGGCACAAGCCGTGAATCGGTAAAAACACCTCACAGCGTCTTAACAGATAAATGTAAAATCACTTCAGGCTTTGTTGGCGCCTCATTCATGCTCAGAGCCTTCGAAAACTTCGCCGTCGCGGTAAGAGAGTCGGGGTTTGTGCTTTGACACCTGTGGACGTACGGCCCGACGAAGGTTTTTCGATCGATGACGACCTAACGATTATTCCACAAAGCATACTAGACGACTTCGTTTTGCTGGCAGCACAGTTATCCGGCGTTCCCTTCGCAGCTATATGTGCGCCTGACGGCATTTGCAGATCCAATAATCTTCCTCCTGCGGCAGCCGAGGCATGTGTACAGTATCCGCTCCAGGATTTCGTTCAATCTGCAGAACCGTTCACAATCTCAGTTTTAGAAGATGTGCTTGGAGACAACCTAGTCTCAGCTCATCTGCTATCAGTCTGCGAGCCATACGTGCGATTTGTGTGTCGCGTACCGATAACAGGTGCAAATGTCCGTATCAGAGGTTGGATACTGCTCTTTGACACGAATGCCCGTGTACTGTCCGAAAAAACTCAGGCTGCCCTGAAAGCGCTAGCCGAGCGTCTGAATTCAGATTTGGAGCTTCGGCAGATAAGTTTGATGCACGAGCAAGATCTGCGAGCTATAGTTGAAATTTTGGCAATGCGTGACGATACCAACAAAAGGTTTGAAGAGGCTGAGCACATTGCGAACATGGGAAGTTGGAACTTAGACGTAAAGGCAGACAGTGTTAAATGGTCGACGGGGATGTTTGACATTCTTAAGCTTGACTCGCATCTTGTTTCGGAGAGCTTCGAGTCGATTTTGTCAATGTTTGAGCCCGAAGATGCGGAGCTCTTGCGTTCGGCCTACTTGCGTACACTTTCCGACGCCTCCCAAATCTCTGTCAAAGTTCGCCGAGTCAATCCGTGCGGCCCGCCACAATGGTTCCACATAATTGGAATACCGTTCAAAGACAAAGACGGCGCCGTCTATCGTATCTCTGGAACCTTGACCGACATCTCGGATCGGGAGAAGATAGACGAAGAGATGAGATTAATGCGTGCAGCATTCGATAATGCTAACGACGTCATCTTGGTCAGCGAAGCCGAACCGGTTGAAAATCCAGGTCCTCGCGTCGTCTTCGTCAATAATGCGTTTACCAGGATGACAGGCTATTCGCGTGAGGAAATACTCGGTGCAAGCCCGCGAATGCTGCAAGGACCCGACACGAGCGACGAAGAGCGCCAGCGCGTTCGAGCGAGCCTTAATAAGTGGCAGCCTGTACGCGCCGAGCTGTTAAATTATCGTAAAGATGGAAGCCAGTACTGGGTTGAGATAAATATCCAGCCTGTCGCGAATTCCGATGGCTGGTTTACACACTGGGTTTCTATCCAGCGTGACATTTCAGCGCGGAAGAAGAACGAAGATGCGCTGATACAATGTGCTGTCGAAGCGGAACAACGGAATCGTGAGCTTACCAGGGCAAATGCAGTTGCGATGGCTGCGGTCAAACAGAAGTCGGAGTTTCTGGCGAATATGAGCCATGAAATTCGGACGCCGATGAACGCTATTCTTGGTATGGCGGGACTTCTAGAAACTATTGTTCACGAACCTAAACAGCAGGATTTCGTCTCTATTATCAAGCGTAGCGCTGACTCATTACTGAATATTATTAACGACATTCTGGATTTTTCGAAAATAGAATCTGGCAAACTGAAAATTGAAGCTGTCCCATTTCATCTTGCTGCAGATCTTGACGAGTCCCGGGAATTACTCATTAATAAAATCAAAGAAAAGAACCAGACATTTGTTTACAACTGCGCGTCGGCGACAAACAGCGCCCGCCATCGTATCTATGGAGATCCCTGCCGACTGCGGCAGGTAATCACTAACTTGTTGGACAATGCCGCCAAATTTACCAATGTTAACGGCGAAATCACTTTAAACGCGACTATAGTCTCCGAGGATGAGTCCGTCGTTCGTTGGCGGCTGACTGTGTCCGACAACGGAATCGGAATACCTGTCGATCGGCAGGAAAAGATATTCGAGTCGTTCACGCAGGCAGACGGCTCGATGACACGGCGATTCGGTGGTACAGGGCTTGGACTTTCGATCAGTCGGCAGCTGACAGAGCTAATGGGCGGCGTCGTTTCATTGGANNGAAAGCAGGGAGGGGAAAGGCAGTTCATTTCATGTAGAGATATCCTTTACGAAAGAACCAGTCGCTTCGGAAGTTAACATGTCCAACGTGATTGAGTCGCCTCGGAGTGACCTCAAGCTCCCCCCACGTATTCTGGTCGCTGACGATAATTTGATCAACCAAAAAGTGGCGTTGCACATGCTAAGCCAGATCGGCGTTCCTCACGAAAATATTTCGTTCGTAGACAACGGTTTCGATGCGCTCTCCATCGTATTAGCTGAGGCGGATCTCCGATCGAATGAACTGCCGTTCGATATTATATTTATGGATGTTCAGATGCCGGTGATGGATGGTTTTGAGGCGGTCAGGGCGATCAGAAAGTTGAAGACGTCGAAGCAAATCCCGATCATTGCGATGACTGCTCACGCTATGACGGGAGACAAAGAACGCTGTTTGAACGAAGGTATGGACGACTACATTTGTAAGCCGCTCAATCTTCAGAAGCTGGAGGGTCTGTTGAACCATTGGACAACTATTCATAACGGCAGGGAGATAGACGAGAAGCTATCCCTGGACGTTGACGTCCTCACGAATCTTTGTGAAGGTGATGTCGATTTCGAACGGGAGATATTGCAAGCGTATTTGCGATCTGCACCGGCCATGATTGCACAGTGCCAGGTGATGGTCGAACTGCGAAACGGAGCAGGGCTGGAACACTGGTCGCATACACTGAAGAGCAGCTGTCGGACGATCGGAGCTAACGATCTAGCGGAGATCTGCCAGCGGTTGGAGACGACCGGCAAAATGGATAACCTGGACGACGCAACTACTCTGCAACAGATCAATTCCGTTATGAGCGAGTTCGCCGCCGAAGCCGTTCACGTCCGAAACGATATCAATAGTTGCCTCGCAGCTCTTCCCGAAAGTTCGCCTTGCCTGGCCAAAGCCAGTTAATCGCTTGGTCTTTACTCAAAAGTAAAATAGCAGCTTAGCTTCGACTAAACGAGATTAATCCGCCTGCTATCTTGCCCAGTGGAAGAACAAGTTCGGCGCCTCCGCGCGCCACGGCTTCTTTCGGCATACCGTACACGACACATGTGGCCTCATCTTGAGCAATGGTGCGCGCTCCAGCGTCCCTCATCATTTTCAAACCTCGTGCACCATCGTCGCCCATGCCGGTAAGTATTGCGGCCGCGACATTTGCGCCAGCCTGTCCGGCACAAGACTCAAAAAGGACGTCGACTGATGGGCAGTGGTGGTGCACCGGCGGCGCTTCGAAAACATCCACCCGATATTCCGATCCGGACCGTACGACGGTCATCTGCCTACCGCCGGGCGCCAGGAGCACGTGTCCGGGAAGTATGCGGTCTCTATGTTCTGCTTCTTTCACTCGCACTGCGCAGAGGCTGTCAAGCCGCTGAGCATAGGAAGCTGTAAATCCAGCAGGCATGTGGAGGACGACAGCAATGCCCGGAGAGTCTGCCGGCATAGCAGTCAGGACTTCTTTCAGCGCTTCGGTCCCGCCTGTCGACGCTCCAATCACGATGATCCTGTGGGTTAGTTTGAAAGCCGCAGCTCCGAGCGAAGGAACAAGTGTTGCGCGCTCTGCAGCAGAGGGAGGTTTCCTCTGACTTATACGAGCGACGGCGGCAGCTTTCACTTTTTGAATAATCAGCTCCGCACCGTGTGTGACGCCGAACAGTGTGTCTACAGTGGGTTTAGGTAAGAAGTCGACCGCTCCCAATTCAAGCGCACGAAGTGTGACATTGCAGCCGACCTGGGTCAGCGAAGACACCATAACGACAGGCATCGGGTGACCGCGCATAAGCTTTTCAAGAAACGTAAGTCCGTCCATACGCGGCATCTCGACAT
>PLAD01000351.1 GCA_003134215.1 Armatimonadota bacterium | reverse complement strand
CCGGAATTAGTGTGACGAGGCTACATCTGCGTTCACTGTTTGTTACAACCTGGTGCTTTGAGCATTCTCCTTACTTTTCAGAGCATGTTGTCGGAGGGCTCCACCGTCTTGGTTTCCCGCCACGGTGCCTCCCAAGCTACGAGGTCTGAGTCTTTTAACCTCGGTCGGACCTGGACACGCCGACTAGCCAGTTTCTGTCATTGGCGTTGAGCGCAGCGCTCAGAGGCTCCCCGGTTGCGGCGTTGTTGACCTCGCCGGGACCTTCGGCTCCCGTTCCAAAACTAAAGTTTTTTTTTGGGGAACGCGGAGCGGGTGGGCGGCAAGCCCGTAGGGCTGGCGGCCGAAGGCCAGCCGTCCACCCGGCCGCGAGGCCAAGTTAGAGGGGAGGATTAGAGGTCTTACTATAGGATTGCGATACAAAGTGCCCGTCGATCTTTGCCTTGGGTGATACAAAGTGCCCGTGAACCGCGATACAAAGTGCCCGTGGATAACATATTGAATTAACATGGTTATCCACAGACTATGCTCAAACGCGGCTTAATGATCGGTGGACTGGTGCGGAGCACGAGACCGCCAGGCATCACCGCGATCTTGGCGGCCGCATACAGTGCCAAAACCTGCGTGAGTGCAATGCGAAACATCCGTCGGAAATTTCTGAGGCCCGCGACTTCCGCGCCGAACTGATCGTGCAGCAAAGGCCACGTTACAAATGCCGGTTTCGTTTCCGGAATGCGATGCAGACGATGGGCCAACCAGGTGTAAATATCGAGGGCCATGCCGCTGTGNNCGCTCATCGAGAGGCACCGCGTGCTCCTTGAGGTGTTCCCAATACTCCTTGCTCAGCGTCAGGACCTCGGGCCGAACGCCCCGTTGGATCCCCTGCCGCGGGGACCACATTTCAAAGCCAGTGACGATTTTCATTTCGTCCGTGGTGCTGCGGCCGCTGCTGCTGCGACCACCGAAACGTATGGAGGACGCCGATAGCCGGCCCAATTGTTCCTTGACCGCGCTGATGGTTCTGCCGCCAGTATCCATGGCCAGCCATCGCGAAACAAATGAGGTTAAGCTGTGGCCAACCGCAATGATTGGGGACTGGCTAAGGATCGCCCGCTGATTGACATGCATCAGTGCCAAGCGGGCCTTCGGGCCGTAGGGGAGGCCTAGCTTCACCCATGTTTGACGAGGGTCATCCCACGCCTCACCGGCGATGAGTCGCAGGTGAACAAAACCGTTTGTTCGTTCCCACTCGCGGCGATCGTCGCCTGGATTGCGGTAAGGCAGAAAGGTCTGGCAAAGTGACGCGTGCTGAA
Source organism: Armatimonadota bacterium (assembly GCA_003134215.1). GTDB lineage: Bacteria > Armatimonadota > Armatimonadia > Armatimonadales > Capsulimonadaceae > BOG-944. The sequence continues at coordinate 1,191 of PLAD01000351.1, read as the reverse complement.
ACAAGAGTTCTACTCTGTCGGCCCCGCTCTTCAGGGTGGGGTCAGGAGCGCTCGCAGCATCGATGATTCGTTGCTGGGACGGGGTAGGGGGCTTAAGTTGTTGACGAGCGCGTCTTTCAAATTCTCGGCCGAGACGCGTGTCACCGATGGGAATGAAACCGTCCCTGTCCTTACCACCGGGACGCTCTGTCATGCGTATCCGTTCCCTTTCGCCGACATGAAGCCTTCTCGTCTTCGTTCTCAACTCACACCATTCGTTAAATCGAATTATCTGGGCCATTCGACATATTGTAAAGCGGTGCGGATGGGCTGCGTTTAGCAGCTAAATTACTGATTGACGGTGGTGCGATGCAGCCATCAGAGTGCAAGCAAACAGCGACGCCGCGACCCGTGGGCCCGGCCGATAGATACTGCGGGATCAAAATTGTGAACTTTTGGTGTATACAGAGGCTTGTCGGGACAAGGGACGTCTGGAAGATCAGAGATAAAACGATAGAGCCGAACAGACGCAGCCGTGTACAAACAAATCTTCTACACCAATGTTCTCCGTTTATTGCAACAGCAAGGTCTAAGTAAGCAGACCTTAGCCCGTCATTCGGGAGTTTCAGGTTCCTTTCTGAGTGACCTAACTAACGGCAAGGGCAACCCATCTTTGGAAGTCATGGTGAAAATTGCCGAGGCACTCGGGGTGCCGCTCGACTGGTTGTTGACGACTCACGACCTCGGGGAATCGGTTGATGAGAGCCTGCGGCGGCCGGCATCACAACCCAATGGTCTACCCGAAGGCTACGAGCGCGTCATCGCGGTACTCCCCAAGATCTTCGCCTCTCAGGTGCGAAAGTGGGATGCCTACTATCAGATCGAACTGCAAAAAGAACAACGCGCCAGCAAAAAGGGCAAGAAAAAGACCCAATAGGAAAAGTCGGCTCCCGACCGAACAAGCGGAATGGAATCCGTCGCGCTATATGTTAAATAACGCGCAAATTCCTACTTTCGGTATATCGAAAAGTATGCTAATAATCGCGCCATGCGCGAAATCGATGTAAGGGAATCCTCGATTGCCGTTTTTTCCGCCGCTCCCCTTGGCGGAGAGGGTGAAACGCAAACCTATGCGCGTTCTCGGGGCCCTCTCTGGCCAGGGAAGCCCCTCCTCACCACCCTAGGTCAGGATGACACACACCGACTGCGTTT
>PLAD01000179.1 GCA_003134215.1 Armatimonadota bacterium | reverse complement strand
CAGCCGACAGCAATGGCTGTCAGCACAAGTCCCGATCCCCAGTATTCAAAGCCAGGCTGCGCAAAGACTCCAATTCCGATAATTGCGAAAAGCGCCGAAGTGATCGCCGGAAGAGCGGTTCCACCCCACATCTTGTATGGACGCCCCCTTTCACGATCCTTCAAACGCAATGCAACCACCGATGCCGCTGCGAAAGCATAGATAAACGACTCGGTCGCTGCGGCAAGATTCACCAGCAGCACAAACCGCTGTGTCACATACACCACCGCAGACACTGTAAGAGCAATGACATAGACCAGTAGAGTCGCTCTATCCGGAGTATTGAAGCGCGACGATATATTGGCCAGCGGCTTTGGCAAAACTTGATCCCGCGCCATACCGTAAATAAATCGGCTGACTCCGATCAAGCCGGCATTGAAAGTGGTGAGCGACATACAAAGGCTCGTCGCGATCATAACCCATCTGCCGACAGGACCGAATACCGCCGATGCAAAAATGATATGCGGGATCGATTCCCGCGACGACACTGTCCCGAATAGCTGCTGCCGCCCCTCAGGACTCCCGAAATTGGCAAACATTGCCGTCGTGATCAGCGCGTAAGAAATTACCAGGATTCCGAGAGCGATAAACATCCCAACCGGAATCGCCTTTACTTGCCGCACCTCGTCGGCGAGCGGAGTAACCCACTCGAAGCCGACAAAGAGGAAGATAGAGACGCCTACCGCATTGAATATCGGCCCGGCGCCGCCTGACGACAACGGGTGTGGAATCGCAAAGTGGACATGTGCCAGAGCAAGGATGCTCATTGTCACAATTGAGATGATGACCGAATACGTGATAATATCCTGCAGCGCTCCGGCGACTTTGAGACCGCGAAAATTCACCGCCGTAGCCGCCGTCAGCATCAGGAAGATCCACCAGGGAGGAGCGATTGCCGGAACTGCATTGCTCAGTACATGGGACAAGACATACGCTTCCGTGCCGACAACGAAGGTAACGACAGTCATATAGGTCAGCGCGGCAACCAGCGAGAGCTTTTCACCGAAAGCACGGTGTATATACAACCGAATACCGTTCACACTCGGCAGCATTCCGTTAAGCTCAGAAAATGCTGCCGCTGCCAGGCCGCAGAGAGCGCCGGCGATAACGATTGCTATCCATGCGGAATCTCCCGCCAAATAGCAAGCTACTTGTACAACGACAAGGAATGTGGACGAAGCGAATGTCAGCCCTGCACTTGTGGATACTACTGTTCGGAGCCCGATCGTTCGCTTTAGCTGAGGGGAATCTACTCCCATAGCATGGCGATCACGAAATCCAGACGTACTATATCCTCTTCCGAACCCTTGATTCGCAGAGAACCGTCGTTATACGGCTCGTTCGGGGAAAGCTCCCCATAGAAGACTTGAGTGAGCGTGTCCGAGTCGGACTGTATGACCAGGTCCGGCGTTTCAAATGCTCCGTCCTTCACTGAAACATCTCCGCCGCTGGTGACAAGGCTGTTGACTGTGCCAAGGTCTGTCGCCTCGACGCGCAGAACCCGGTTCCAATCCTTGATCATGACTGTCAGTCGATCGTTTTCCTTGCAGCTCAGAGCAAACGATTCTAAGCTGTCAACCACTTCCTGGCTTGTCGCCATCCCTACTGTTTCTCCTCTAATAGATGCTGCGGTGTCAACTTAGAACACCGTCAAACTGCCGCGCCAGCTAAGTTGCTCGATCAAGGTCGAATAATCGTCGGCTGTGATTTCCGAAGTCGGCTTTTCCAGCAATGCAACAAGCACTGCTTCCATCACATTGGTGCCGCTGGAAAGTCCGTCGATATTCGGCGTTGTCGTCATAACCCACGCTGCGCCTGCTTCCGCAAATCTCGACATCGTATTTTGTCTGGTCGTATTCGTAACAATACCCTTGCCGTCAACTCGTTCCGGCATATGCTTCAGGATGAGATGTGCGTCTCCCGCGATAACATCCGCATCATGATAATACTTAGCATATGTTGGGTTCGCCGAGCATACCTCCTGAGCTGCCCCGGTTGGATAGAGCATGTGAAACGGAACCGTGAGCAGGCGAGATCGATACTTTCTTGCGATATCTTCGATCTCCTTCAACGTGGAGAGCGGAAAGTCGAAACCAATATTAAAGATCAAATCACCGAAGACACATTCGTTGCCATGATCGACAAACGCTTCCGCCATCCCAAATCGGTCGAGAGCGCTCACCATCAGGACTTTGTCACCCGCCTTAATTCGCTCAAGCCGAAAGAGGTCGTCGACGACGACGCGCTCCAACGTATTCTTGAGACCGCTGCCGTCCACAACCGGCGTTATCAAGGCCGCATCGGCAAGCCGTTTTCCATCACCAATGACGAACTGCTCGCCGCCTACATACAGGTATACATCGATTCCGCCCAGTCCGATCGCATCGACCTTACCGTCGAGTTCGACAATCCTTGCTCGGGCCGCCCCAATATCGCCTTCGGTTCCCTCTCGGGATAGTGAGATACGTTGTCCCGCTAATTCTATTTCTCGGACAAAGTCACCCGACGTCGAACCCAGGCTGACACTGACGATTTTCTTCATAAAAAGCTAATTCTCTGTCGATAAACTCAAAAAAACTTGGAGCAGATTGTACCGCGATTGCTTGATGGGACGCATTAATCGCCGGCCAACCACATAGGATTAACAGGATAGCAAAACGGGAAATATCTAAAAAACTTGGTGCTTCTACGGTAATAGAGGCCGGAAAGCACCCGATTAAGTCAGTTTACCAGTCAACGCAAGATTGCATCGACTGGTGAGGATTGATTAATCTGCAAATCGATCCGTAGAAAGAAAAAAGTTTATGGAAGGTAAGCTTGAAAGTTCGAAAGACGACAGCTACTCGTGGTTTTCACAACCGAAAAACCCGACAAAAAAATCGGATACTGCGGCCGGGACAGGCGTTAAAGGCTTAGACGAAATATTGCGAGGCGGTCTTCCTCGCCGTCACATCTACATCATACAGGGAGAACCCGGCGTCGGCAAGACCACGCTTGCAATGCAATTCCTGATGGATGGACGCGACAAATACGAAAAGGTGCTTTACGTCACTCTCTCTGAAACAGAAGAGGACCTCCGAAGCTCCGCCGCCGCTCACGGCTGGTCACTGGACCAAATCGAAATTTATGAAAAATGGTCGGCCGGCGCGTCGGACCTCGATGCATTTCACACGCTCTTTCATCCCAGTGAAGTCGATCTCTCAGAAACGATCCGCGACTTCCTTAATGTTGTAGAAGACCTGAAGCCGTCCAGAATCGTGTTCGATTCCCTTTCAGAACTGCGGCTCCTCGCAGGTGATGACCTTCGGTATAGAAGGCAGATCATGGCTCTGCGAGACAACTTCGTCAGCCATGACAGTACAGTGCTACTGCTTGACGATCGGAGCAGCGGGTCTGAAGACCTTCAGATTCAGAGCATCGCACACGGAGTAATTCAGCTCCACGACTCCGCGCCGGACTATGGCTCGAACCGCCGAAGAATCCGCATTGCGAAACTCAGAGGCGTCAGGTTTAGCGGAGGCTACCATGACTATCTGATCGAAGAAGGTGGGATGAAGGTATATCCTCGACTTGTGGCAGCAGAACATCGAGGCGATTTCATCGCGGGAAAGGTGACGAGCCGAATTGCGGAACTGGACTCCATGTTTGACGGGGGTCTTGATCGCGGGACCACCACCCTTCTCATGGGTCCTTCCGGGACTGGGAAATCCACAATCGCCACCCAATATGCCGTCTCATTGGCTGAGAAATCGGAAAAGGTTGCGATCTATACTTTTGACGAACGGCTTTCGACTCTATTCCAACGATCCGAGGGATTGGGTATTAGACTCCGACAATTTGTCGACAACGGGTCCATAACCGTCACACCAATCGATCCGGCGGAGCTCACGCCCGGCGAATTCGCGCATCGAGTCAAGGACGCAGTGGAGCTGGGCGGAGCATCGATGGTGCTCATCGACAGCCTATCGGGCTACATTCACTCGATGCCGGATGCGAGATTCCTCGTGCTACAGTTACACGAACTACTCACTTATCTTGGTCAGCAGGGTGTGACCACCCTCATTGCAGTTACACAGCACGGGCTTCTTTCGATCGACAGCGATTCTGAACTGGATATCAGCTATCTTTCCGACAATGTTTTGCTGTTCCGCTACTACGAATGTGAAGCGGAGCTTTGCGTTGCGCTCTCCATCTTCAAGCGCCGATCGGGCGGGCACGAACGTACTATCCGTAAGCTGTCGCTGTCTAACCAAAATGGAATCGTCATTGGCGAACCGCTTCAGAGGACCAACACCGGCCATCTTCAAATGCCGTTTCTCGATCAGATTAACTCTACACTTAAGGCTTGCGACAGGTGAAACGGCGACAATCGAATGAACTGCGAGTTCTGGTCCTCGCTCCTTCAGGCAGGGACGCACTTTTAGCGAAACAACTCCTGGAGGCAAACGACATTGAGTCGTACGAGTGCAGTTCGATCGAAGAACTTTACAAAGAGATTGAACTTGGCTCAGGGGCCGTTTTGATCGCCTCGGAAGCACTCAGCAGCGGCGCTATTACCGAAATGTCGCGGGTTCTCGATCGCCAGCCAACGTGGTCGGACCTGTCGATTGTGATTGTGACCGGAGCCGGAACGGGAGCGAAACGAGCAGACCAGTTGCGCGAGCTTAGAGTTCTTACGAATGCAGTCATACTTGAGCGGCCGGTTCGCGCCGCAACAATCATAAATTCGATCAACATTGCCTTGCGTGCCAGATCAAGACAGTATGTGCTCAGAGATCACCTGATCGACCGTACTCGCCTGGAAATGCAGTTGGCCAATGCCTATCACAAGCAGTTTCGAATTGCCGAAAACCTGCAGCGTTCCATGCTTAATCACCCGACCAAGGAAGCGTTCCCTGGCGTGCAGATCGATACGATGTACATTGCCGCAAAAGAAGAAGCGGAAGTAGGAGGTGATTTTTTCGACGTATTCGCGCTCGCTGACAGCCGCCTCGCTGTTGTGGTCGGCGATGTCTCCGGAAAGGGCCTCGATGCAGCCGCTCGCTCTCTTGAGGTCAAATACCCGATACGGGCATTTCTTCGCTCCGATGCAAGTCCGGGAGCAACATTAAAAAAGATCAACGATTACCTTTTGAATGCGCAGAGCTTAGACACCGCCTCAGACGTCGGATTTGTCTGTGTCTGCATCTGTGTGATCGACCAAAGTGTACGAACAATAACATGGAGCTGCGCCGGCTTTGAGGGTCCCGTGTTTGTTAAGAATGATGCAAGTATCGAGGTATCCGAATGTCAGAGTCCGCCGGCGGGAGTAATTCAGGGCCATAATTTTGCCGACTCGTTTAGTACACTTGCAGCGGACGATATAGTTCTGCTTTTTACCGACGGCATCACCGAATCGCGAAACAATAAGACCTTTTTTGGCATTGAGGGAGTCCTCAAGTGCTTAAGCTCGATGCCGACAGGTCAATCCGACGGCATAGTGCGGACTCTGGTAGATACGGCTGCTCAGTTTTCGGGAAATGAAAACGCGGATGACATCTGTATTGTCTCGGTCAAGATGAATTAGTTCTTAGCCGCCGTTTCGTATGGCACGACACTCAAGTTACCGTCGATTTCAAGGACTGCCATGCGTACCTGGCTCAAGTCGGAAAAGCCATGCGCTCGCAACGACAGTTCAAGCTGATCGTCAGTCACTCCCGATCTTCGCAGGTGAGATTCGATAACTTTACCTTCGGAGACCACGACCGTAGAAGTGCCGCAAAGGTTCTGCTCCACCTTCGGCCAGCGAACAATCACCGCCGTCATCAATCGTCCAAGCAAAAACAATGTCCCTGCGCAGACAAAGCCTGTCGTCAAATTGCCGGTTCCCGATGTCATCGCATTTTGCACCGCATTCGCAAGAGCCATGATCATCGCCAGGTCATAAATATTGACCTGTCCGATCTGACGTTTGCCAAGAAGTCGCAGTCCGATTACGCAGCCAAAAAAAACAACTGCCGTCCGGGCAAATATGATCGACAGAAAATAAAGATACGCCGAAGTCATGAGAGCCTCAACGCGCGGTAGTGACGCCTGCTGTGCAGTACTCCCGTGTCGGATGGAACGACGCTTATCGAGCCATCAACCTCGAGCACGGCCATTTGCGCCTGCTCTAAGCTTGTCAGCCCATGCTCTCTTAACGCAGCCATCACCTGCTCCTTCGTGACTCCTTCTTTCTGCATATACGAGTAGATAAGGTGCCCCTTGTTCAATATCAAGCGCGGTTCGCCGACCATCACAGTCCTTAGCTTGCTGGATCTGCCCATGGCAAGGTTGAGCAGTTTGTTCCACAGAAGCAGCGTCCCACCGGCAACCAGTCCGCCTACCAGACTGCTGTCCGACCCAACCATCGAATTTTGAACCGCGTTTGCCAGGACGATCAGCAGCACAAGGTCGTAGATAGTCATCTGACCAAGTTCTCGCTTGCCTAGTAACCTCAATCCTATCACCAAGAAAAGGTAAACTATGCTTGTTTTTGCGACAATGATCAAAATCCCGATACCGTCAGGATGATTGAATACGTTAGATAACCAAGAACTCACAATCTCCACCCTTCCGACAAATGATACAAGTTACAGTCAATGCCTGATTATGTAAGAGATCTGCCAATTGTGGCGCTCTATACCTTCACAATCTACATATTTCTCATTCTCGCCTTCAGGTTCTTTGGGCGGCGGCAGCTTGGTCAGCTTACCGTAATTGATCTCGTCATTATAATCGTCATGGGCAGCGCAGTTGAGACTGCCATGGTCAATGGAAACCTGTCGTTACCGGCGGGCATCGTCTCTGCAAGTACTCTTCTTTTAACAAACAGATCGATCAATCTGCTGTCCCGCCGGTCGAACTGGTTTCGACGATTGGTTAGCCCTGGACCGATATTACTGATCAGTCGCGGTCACATAATCGAAGAGCACTGTAAGCGCAGCGGCCTCACAGACGAAGATATTCGCGAAGCTATCAGGGAGCGCGGATGCCTGGACGTCAAGGATGTTAAATTCGCTGTTATGGAGGAGGATGGCGAAATTAATATCGTTCCAGAGTCACAGTCTGGAGTTTCCACAATGCCGGTTGAACGATTAAAAGAGAAAGCACAAGACAGCCAGCCGCAACTATAGAATAATTAATTGCGGTTACAAATTGCCTGCATTCCCGATTGCTTATTTATTGGGTAAACTTAGTCGGTGTAAAAGTGTAAGTGTAACAATTATACTAACTTATCGTTGTTTACAAGAATTCGGCTAACCTGATCGGTCGGCAAACCTCGTCAATTAATGAATTCACTATTCCGTCTTGCCGCCCCCGAGTGGACGCTGCTGAAAGACAAGACTCGCCTGGAGTCTCTGTCTGCAAGCGGCATCTTTGCAACCACACCGGAAAGCGAGTTCGACGACATCGTAGCGCTTGCAGCGGCATCTTGCCAAACCCCGACGGCAATGATTGCGTTCGCCGATGCCGAACATCTCCACTTTAAAGGCTATTTTGGGGCGAACAAACCGCTGCTTGAAGCGGTCTCTCAATGCTTCTTCGTTCCTACCGTGCAGGACAAGTACTTCGTCTGGTCGGCCGATCCTCGGCGAGCGGCCGACAGCCTGCCGAAGAAAAGCGAGGAAGCGAAAATCGAGTTCTTCGCCGGCGTGCCGCTCGCATCCACAGATAGGCAGATCATCGGAATACTGTGTGTCACCGATATATGTCCACACAACCTTACCGAAAACCAGTTAGAGGCTCTTCTCGCTCTTGGTCGCCATACTGAAAGACTGCTCAAGCTGCGTCATCTGGTTTCCGACCAAGCTGCGTTGATCAACGAGCGAAATTCCGAAATCGTGATCAGAACACTTTCCGAGTCTAAACTTGCTTCTGCATTATCCCGGGTCTCGCTGATCAACGATATCGGAAAAACTGCTCGCAGCGGAGCTGACCCGGCGACGATACTCAAGGCTACTGTGACGAAGCTTGGCAAAGCTCT
>PLAD01000169.1 GCA_003134215.1 Armatimonadota bacterium | reverse complement strand
GTGCGTAATATAAACAACCGTCGTGCCCTGCGCCTGCAACTCCCGCACAATGCGGAACAGATTTTCCGCGTCCTGCTCGCCCAGTGTCGCCGTCGGCTCATCCAGAATCAGAACTGATGGTTTCGCATCTAAAGCCTTCGCAATCTCAACCAGTTGCCGCTCGTGCTGGCTCAACACTTCGACCGGCGTGTCCGGGTCATAGCGGAGTCCGACACGGTCCAGCCAGCGCTCGGCCTGCACGCGCAACGCCTTACGGTCCAGCAGCAATCCCCGACGCGGAAGGCGTCCGGCCAGGATGTTTTCCGCAATGCTGACAGTCGGCGTGAGGCTTAGTTCCTGATAAATCATCGCGATCCCGGCGGCCTTGGCTCGCGAAGGGGAGTGGAGTAAGACTTTCTGGCCGCGTATAAGGATGTCTCCCGTATAGTCGCTGAAGGACCCAGCCAGTATCTTCATCAGCGTGGATTTACCCGCGCCGTTTTCGCCCATTAACGCATGGACCTCGCCGCTCTTCGCCTCGAAATCCACGCCGCTGACGGCTCGTGTACCGGCGAACTCCTTGGAGATACCGACCATCTGGATCGTCGGGACTACGATTGATTTTTCACTCGTTGTTATCATCAGTGTTCGTGGTGAGAGCCAATCAGGCCGATTTCGTCAATGTGATGGAACGCAAGCCGACGGCCTTCCAGGGCGGCGCCGTTTGCNNGCGGCTTGAACGCGAGGGTTTGACTACCTGTTTGGGCGAAACTCAGCGTTCCGAGTGCGTGTTCGACGAACGTGTCCCAGGAACCGGTAGACTCGGTCGTGCCGATGAGTGACTGTCCTGCCGCTTCCGCCGTGAACGCGCTTCCTGCCGCTGTCGGAGCGCAAGAGTAGGAAACCGAGACTGAATATGTCCCTGACGAAAGTATATCAAAGTCCCAAGAGACGTAGTCAGCGGCTCTGTCCCAGTATCCGATGTCATCGCCATCATTCTTGGTTTCCAACCTAGGCGAGGTCCCGTGAATCACCGCCTGCGCGGCATTGAGAACGATCGCGCCATCATTCGCCGAAGGTTGGATAACTACCGGCGCTGCTGTCAGGTCGACTGGTTTCAGTCCGCGTCCGGCGATCTTGAACGCATAAGCAAAGTCACAGGGTTTGTTCGGCGGCAGAGTGATATTTAGGCCCTGTGTCGTTTGCGTCCAGCTAAGTTTGCCTGGATACCCGAGAAGCCTCACATCCTGCACCTCGCTTCCGCCCTGCGCGGGCTGGCCGAGTGATCTTATACAGACTTGGCCATCTTCGGGCCAGCCCAGCATGAGGGCGAAAAGCGCACCGTCCTTTTGTGTGAAACGAATATCCTGGGCCGTGTAATTTAACTTGCCTTCGTTGAACATGCCGCCTTTAACGCGCAACGGCCCTTCACCATAAACGGACCAGGGACGTGACCCGAAGATCGCCTCGCCATTAATTGGCATCCATGCCGCCAGTTCGCTCAGGATCTTTTGTTCATCAGCGTCCAGTGTACCGTCGCCGCGCAAAGGAAAGTTGAGCAGAAGATTGCCGTTTTTGCTGACAATGTCGGCCAGCATATGCAGAACGGTCTCGGTCGTCTTGTACTGGTGATTTTCGTAAAGAGATCGCTTGTAGTACCAGTCCCCGACGCAGGTATCCGTTTGCCAGGGGTACGGACTGATGTTATCGTCCACGCCGCGCTCGAAATCGCGTACCCAGCGGCCCTGCGAATCTTCTTTGCAGTTATAAATCGCTTCCAGAGCGCCCTTGTTCCGCGCCATGTTGTCATTGTAGTAGTGCGCAAGCAGAGCGCGACCATAGTCGTCTGGGTATGGCAACGGGCTGTCAGAGTATAGCAGATCCGGGTGGTACTTGTCGATCAGGTCAGTGATTCGGTCAAACCACGCTTCTTTGACGAAGGCAGGCGCATTTGGCAGGTAGTAGTTGCCATTCGGATGCTCATTGCCCTGCCAGTACAGGTCGTATGTGCTGGGATCCGTGCCGTCGTAGGGAACCCCAGCCAGAGGCCCCGTCTTGTCGCTGCCTTTGGAGGCGCTGTAGAACCACCAGCTCGCGGCCAGATGTTCGGTCATACCGAATCGCAGACCGTGCTTTCTCGCGGCCGTCTGCCACTCTCTAGCGATGTCGCGGTGTGGACCATTATTTACGGAGTTCCAGCGCCGCCCGGTGGAGTTCCAGCAATCAAAGTTATCGTGGTGCATCGCGATCATGCAGAAGTACTTCGCGCCTGCCGTCTTGTACATGTCCATCAGTCGATCCGGATCCCAGCGTTCGGCTTTGAAGTGCGGTATGACGTCCTTATAACCAACTTTCGAGGGATGACCGTAGGTCTTTACGTGGTAGTTATAGTAGTCGCTGCCTTGCTCATACATATGGCGGGCATACCAGTCCCCCTGTTCGGGTACAGACTCCGGACCCCACACGGCCCAGATGCCAAATTTGGCATCCCGGAACCAGTCGGGACATTGGTAGCGCGCCAAAGACGCATCCGTCGGCTGGAAGAACTCGGAGGCACTGGCGGCACCGGCCTGAAGTCGTTGGGAAATCGGCAATGCAAGGCCAGCAGCGGCTAGGGCGCTCCGTTGTAGAAATCGTCGACGGGAGAGTGACATATCGTGCCTTTCGTTAAAAAGTCTCAATCGTTGTGGCAGACCTCACTCATGGTGGCCCACCACTCGCTAGGGTCACGATCAGTCAGCGGTTCCTGACAAGGGTCCGTGAGCTTCCACCACTCCTGGATATCCCTGTCAGCGGCCAACCGTCGCATGTCGGCGGCGTAATCGTCGCCCGCATATTCGTAGTACATAAACAGATAATGTTTCCCGTCAGGAAAGCGGCGAAGGAAGATAGTGAAGTTTCGCAGATTGCAGGCTGTCATCGCTGCGTTGACAGCGGGCCAGACTTCCGCATGCAGTTGCCGATACTCGTCCAACTTATCCTCGCGAACGCCGATTGTGTAGCCAAATCGCTTCATGTGGATGTGTCAATGCCATAGAATCGGGCGCACGTCAGGCCGAAGATTTCGGCTTGTTCTGAAGTAGAAAGTCTATTGGACCAGTCCCGCACGACGGAAATCGCGTCGGGATAACATCCGGCGCAGAGACAGACTGGCCAGTCCGAGCCGATCATGAGACGCTCGCTACCGAACGCTTCTGCGACAACATCCAGATAGGGGAAGATATCGCTGGGACGCCAGTTCTCCCAATCCGCTTCGGTAACGAGGCCAGACACTTTACAATAAACGTTTGGCCGCTTCGCAATCTCCGTGATGCCCGCCCGCCATGCCGCGAATCGCCCCAGACGAATCTCCGGCTTGGCGCTGTGATCGACCACGAACTTTTGATTGGGCATGCTGTCGACCAATCGAGTCGCGGAGTCGAGATGCGGTGGTTTCAGCAGAAGATCGTAGGTCAGTCCATACGTACCTAGCAACGTGACTCCGCGCCGGAACTCTGGCCGGGCCGCAAAGTCCTCATCAGACTTGTCATGGATGAACATGCGAGCGCCTTTAAATCTGGGATGCGCCGCGAAACGATCCAAGTCACGTTCGACATCAGAAGCACAGAGATCCACCCAGCCCACCACAGCCTGGATGAATGAATACTCGTCTGCGAGCAGCAGCAGCCATTCCGTCTCAGTCACGGCCTCACGTCCCTGAACGGCAACCGAGCCGCCGAAGCCCTGTTCCTTGAGCAAAGGACCCAGCGCCTCAGGTAGAAAATCATGACGCAAGGCTTGATGCTCCTCCGTCATCCATGTATACTCAGCGGGTTTATAGCGCCAAAAATGTTGGTGAGAATCTATGCGCATCATCAATTGATAGCGTAACTAGCTTGCCGATCTTACGCTGTAGAACACAAATTGTAACAGATACCGACAATAAGTGCAATGGGTCACAAAGATCATTAGTGGTCAGAAAATGCTATTTCGTCTCTTTCGCGATTAAAGTCATGCAGAACTTTGATATAATTGTCGCAACCCTTCAATCTGGCCGTCAATCGTCACAGTCGCGACTCTTCGTTCGGGGTGCGCTTTAACGAATGCACCTTCCGTATCTGAAAGGGATGATCAATCATGGGGATCAATAATCAGACTGTCTATTTCAACGACTCGCGATGGAATGGGCGGCTGGATGTTCCACCTGTCGTAGTCAGCGCGGGGATCAAGTGGCACGGCCACAACGGTGATGAGCGATACTTCTTGCCGAATCTCTGGTGTCTGCACATGTATCGCTATGACTCCGAACTCATTCTTGATACCGGCGTCTATCAGATCCATTACGGCAAAATCAGCATTATCCCGCCGAATATCCCTATTCACTTTCGATATGAGCATCTCTGTGAGCATCTCTACGTGCATTTCGCGTTGGAGACTGCCACGGCAATACAGTATCCCATAGTCTTTCCTGTGATGATGGCATTAGGAACAGATTTTGACGGCTTGTACAACGACATGGCTGAGGTGGCGGGTAACGCCGTCGTGTCCTCTTATCGTTTGCGCTCGCGTTTCTGGGATCTACTATGCCGACTGACGAACCGATTTTGTGAGCAGTATTCGGCTGATGATGCGCGTCTTCATCCGATCGTGCGGCGGGCCCAAGAGTTAATAGAAAGACGGATAAGCACAGCGATCAACGTCACAAATCTGGCAGAAGAAGTCGATGTTTCTCCCGGCTATCTTGTGAAACTGTTCCGCAATGGCTGCGGGATGACGGTGGTCGAGTACATCCGCCGCCGTCGACTTGAGTATGCCGTGCATCTGATCGGCAATACCACAATGTCCATCAAGGCAATTGCAGTGGCCACAGGTATGCCTGATTTACACCACTTCAATAAGGTAGTTCATCGCGGATTCGGCCTCTCGCCCCGCGAAATGCGCCGTCATGCTTATGCCTCTGCATCCTTTGAAGAGCCGTCTCCGATGTTTTGGACCGATACACACGCATCGGAGCACCCTGAGTAACCTTCAGTCTTTTCAGATGCAGGCGTGGAGTTCAAACCGGGGCGGCCGTTGGCAGTTCAACAATTTCGGAAAGTAACGCCAGCCAATCTAGAAAATAAAGAGGAGCCTGAACAGCTAAAACTAATAATTCTCTGACTGAAAGTCTTCGAGGGAAAGTTCTTCTGTACCTGCCATTGATCCGACTTGATGCTCGAGACCGTCGTCTCGGGTTAGCACCACAAGGTAGTAGCTGGCAGAATATTGAGCGGTGGGTTCGCCGGCGGGGACGCCCATTGCTTCGAGTGGGTCGCTGTCGCCCTTGGAGCCCATGACTTTTCGCCAAGTGTCCGGCTGTACAGAAAACAATCGCCAGCCGGATTCGGTCGCATCGTCTAAACAGCGCTGCAGCCCTTCGTAATCCGTCACGATGGTTTTATACTTCATTATCCACAACCCCGGCCAGTATTTCTTAGGTTGAGATTATACCATAAGGGTATGTTGCGAAGTTCTTGACTTTCGTTCTCCGGCTTATCCATACTTGAACGATGAAGATATACACGAGATCCGGCGATGCAGGTGAAACAGGACTATACGGCGGCCAAAGGATCGAAAAAGACGATGCACGAGTAGAGGCGTATGGAACGCTGGATGAGTTGAATGCGGCGCTTGGTGTTGCAGCTACACTGATCGACGATGGACAGGTTCGGGACTCCATCATCGAATTGCAGCAAGAGCTCTTTTCCGCAGGCTGGGACCTTGCGACACCGTTGACATCAGATGTCCCCCGTTTGACAGCACGTCACACCCTGCGTTTAGAGAATGAAATCGATCTATACGAGACGGAGCTTCCCCCATTGAAAAATTTCATACTCCCCGGGGGCAGCCCAGGGGCCGCTGCCCTCCATCTTGCGAGATGCGTCTGCAGGCGAGCCGAGCGACGACTCGTCACATTGATGCATCACGAAGAGATCAATGGTGAGCTGGAGCGATATATCAATCGTGTGTCCGACTATCTGTTCGTCATCGCCAGAGTAGCGGCGCACCGGGCCGGCGTTTCAGAAACTACCTGGACCAGATCGTAGTCTCGAAACGCTACTCGGCCGCAGTATTCACTTCAACCGGCTCCTTAGATCCCTTGCTCAACAAGAATACGAGCGGAATACAGACGACGAACAGCGTTCCGATCGCATAGAAAACGTATTCGTATCCAATCATCAGCGATTGCTGCCCGATTATATTGTCAATGACTTTCATAGCCATGTCACGCGCTGTCGACACACTGAAGCCATCATGGACAAAACCTAAAGCGCTGCTTGCAATCGATTCAGCGTAAGCGCTGCTTGTATTGTTGGCATAGGGCACAAGAGCTCCTCTCGCATCCTGGGTCTTCGTGGTCAATATCGTCACCACCGCGGCTGTACCAAAAGATCCTCCAAGCTGGCGAATAAGGTTATAGAGGCCGGTAGCGCTGGTCATGTTTCGCCGATCGACCTCCGCAAGTGCAGCGGTCGAGAGTGCAACAAAAACCATTCCGAACCCGACGCCCTGAACGATCTGCGGAATGAGAAACTGCTTCTGACTGGTTTCCAGAGTGAAATGGCCCATTAGCCATTGTGCAACAACGGTA
>PLAD01000209.1 GCA_003134215.1 Armatimonadota bacterium | reverse complement strand
AGTCTTAACCGGTTACAGACAACATTGTTAACAGTTGCAGCAATTAGAAGATCTGCTGGATAGTCTGTCGAACTTTGCCGCCGAATTAATGCAGGGATTGGTTGTTGGCCATGGCGCAGCTTAAAGAAAATGATGATGTGGACCGTGTGGGCAAAGGTACTGCATCGACTGAAACCATTAAAGTAGTGCGGTTTCATCGGCGTACTCTCGTTTACGGTGCGGCATTGGTATCCTGCCTATCGTATATCGTCATTTACGTAGACCTTGTCGTCAAAACCATCCAACTCGGAGTCCTCCAATTTGCCACGGGGGCCGTCGGCGCATTTTTCATGATCTACGCCCTGGTTAAGATACTGCGCCATTTCGGCTTTTTCAAATGGATGAACGCTGCAGATCAATTGGTTATTTATTTGATGCTGCTAACCGGAGTCTTCGTCTGCAGCCGAGGTCTCCTCGACCGACTCCTTCCAGCCCTCGCTTATGTGAACTACTATGCTAACCCGTCAAATCAGTTCAGAAACCTGATCTTCCCTCATCTTAATCCTGCCCTTGTCGTCGGCAATCCACATCTGGATCCGCAGCAGTCGGCGACGTTTGGGTACTTCAACGGTCTGAGCGGCGGACGCCTGCCCTGGAATGCTTGGGTGACGCCTTGTCTAACCTGGTTTCTGCTGTTCGTTATGATGTTATTGACGTTGCTCTGCCTTTCCGCTCTTTTGCGGAAGGAGTGGTCCGACGTGGAGAAATTAACATTCCCACAGACGATCCTTCCGTTGCAGATCTTCGACGATGAGCCGGCGCGTGCACTTTTTAGAAATCCGATCACCTGGATGGGGGTAGGAATTCCCTGTTTCATCTATGCGGTAAATGGATTGCATGAGAATTTTCCAGCGGTTCCAGAAATTCCACTTCAGTTCATCGACTTATTCGGCTATCTAAAGACTCCTCCCTGGGATCAGATACAGGCCACGGCAATCTTTCTCTCCTTCGCCGCTGTCGGTTTTGCGTATTTGCTTCCGACAGAACTCCTATTCAGCCTGTGGTTCTTTTTTGTATTGACCAGGTTCGGAGATGTTGTCGGAAGGTCTCTCAATATCGATATGCCAGGAATGCCGTTGTTTCCTACGCGGGCATACATCGGATATCAAGCAGCCGGGGCCTATGTCGCGCTGACAATCTCCTACTTTTACGCCGGCCGCAGGCTAATTGGGTCACGCCTCAAGCGAGCATTCCGCTTTCAAAAATGCGATGGTGATGATGAGGAGATTTTACCGCAAATGACCGCGCTATGGGGGATGATCGCTTCCTATCTCGGCATTGTAGCGTGGTGCGTCTGGGCTGGAATGAGCGCCTGGTTTGCTGCCGCGGTCTTTGCAATCTATCTTGCAATTACTTGTGTGGTTTTATCGAGAGGAGTGGCGGAGGCGGGTCTGCTGATCACTGAAACGTCGTTCAGGCCGGGGGATATCGTTGCGATGTTCGTGCACCCGTCCTCCTGGAGCAGCGGAGATCTTGTTGGTGTTTCGATGCTGAACACGGTATTTTTCCGGGATATGCGCGGACTGTTTCTTGGTCTTTTCCTCGATGCTCAGCAAATGGCCGGCGGAGTTAAAATGCGTCGGTCGTCGCTTCTGGCGCCGATGGCCGTGGGTTTGGTAACCGCATTAGTTGTTGGTACGGCAAGCCATCTCCATCTGGCCTATGAGCACGGTGCGGCAAGCCTCTACTCATACGGTGTTTCGAACAGTGGGATCAACTATTCGGAGGCGGCTTCGATCCTGTCGAACAACACTGTATCCTTCCCATCGGCGCCTTATTGGTTTATGGTGGGAATGGTCGTAGCGAGCTCTTTGGCCAAGCTACGTTCGATGTTCGTCGGCTTTCCCCTCGTTCCGATTGCTTATGCCGTCGCACCTTCCTGGGGGCTTTACGTACTCTGGTTTCCATGCTTGCTGATGTGGGTAGTCAAGTCGCTGATCATTAGGTACGGAAATATTAAGCTTTACCGAGCAGCGCAGCCGTTTTTCCTTGGTTTGATCATTGGGGAGGTATCGAGCATAGCTTTATGGGCATTGCTCGCAGCAGTATTCAAGGTCACGCCTCCAGCTCTTCCGCTTCCGTAGGCGAAAGCGAGTGGTCAGCTTTGAATTGCAGCGGTATCTGCCCTGTTCGCGGCTGGCCCGGAGTAGATTTTCAGCAGGACGAGGCCTAATACAGCGATCAGCAGGCTGAACCATTGCCCATCGCTAAATGGCCCCCAGTAAATATCGTCGTCACGGTAAAAGTCGGTTATAAACCGCAGCAACCCGTAGTTGATCAAGAAAAAACTGCTGAGTCTGCCCGGTCGTTCAGCTATCCAGGGAATGCGGTGAATTGTGATCATTGAAAAGTAGAGAATAAATGTGGCCGCGCATTCAAAAAGCTGCGAAGGGTACCGCGGTTGCTGATCGACATTGGGAAAGATCACCCCAAAATTCGCGTGGGTTGGCTTTCCCACCAGCTCTCCATTGATAAAATTTGCGATTCGTCCTATCGCGAGCCCAAGCGACGCGGGAAAGACGGCGATATCGATAATTTGCCAGTACTGAATTCTATATTTGCGACTGATAAGGAAGAGGGCGATCAGAACGCCGCTTAGGCCGCCGAAAAAAGCCATGCCTCCTTGCCAAACCTTAAAGATGAACAATGGATCGGTGAATAGATCATGCGGGTCTTGGACGACAAAGCCAAGTCGGCCCCCGATA
>PLAD01000369.1 GCA_003134215.1 Armatimonadota bacterium | reverse complement strand
TTTGACCACACGGGAAGCCTGCGGCAATTCGGTTCGGAACGTCACTGCCTGCCCGCTCGCCGGCGTCTGCCGAACTCAGACCTTCGATGTCACCCCGTATGCCGATGCGCTGATGAAGTTCCTCCTTGGTCATCCGGATACCATGGAGTTCGGTCGAAAGTTCAAACCCGCGTTTTCCGGCTGCGCACATGAAGCTTGCGGTCTGGTCAAGATGCACGACGGCGGCTACGTTGCAAAGATACAGCAAATCGACGGTGTGGATCGTCGCGGCTTCGAAGTTGTCGTGGGCGGCGGACTTGGCGCAGTCCCGCACCAGGCGAAGGTGCTTTACGATTTTCTTCCGGTCGAAGAAATGCTTCCGGTTGCACAGGCAGTTTCCAAAGTGTATGGCCGACTTGGAGAGAAGAAAAACCGTCAGCATGCCAGGATCAAGTTCCTGATTAAGAAACTTGGTATCGAAGAGTTCAAAAAGCTGGTCGAAGAAGAAAGAGCGAAACTCACCTACGATCCTCGTTGGACTTCCCTGATTGAAGACGCCGGTAGGTTCGATGAAGAAGCGCGTCGTCCGACCGGAATAATCCAGCTTAGCGCCAAACTCCCTGAAGGTTATCGACAGTGGCACGAGACCAATGTCTACAAGCAGCGCCAGCCCGGCTACAATGTGGTGACTGTCAACCTTCCGCTCGGCGATATCACGGCGACTCAACTTCGAAAGCTTGCAGACATCTCCCGCCAGTACCTTAGAGAGACAGTCCGAACCACCGTCGAGCAGAATATTGTTCTCCGCTGGGTCAGTGACGACGATCTGGTGGCAGTTTACGAAGCGCTCAAGGCGGCAAAACTCGCGGCGCCTGGAGCCGGAACGGTTGTCGATATCGTCTCCTGCCCGGGAACCGATACCTGCAAGCTCGGCATTTCTGCTTCACGCGGACTTGCCGGCGAACTGCGCACGCGCCAACTTGAACGATACGACCTGCTCGATCCCGCAGTACGCAATTTGAAGATCAAAGTCAGCGGCTGCTTTAACTCCTGCGGTCAGCACCACATTTCCGATCTCGGCTTCTATGGAGTCAGCCGTAACAAGGACGGATACACTGTGCCGCACTTCCAGGTCATTCTCGGGGGACAGTGGGCGGAAAACGGCGGATCGTTCGGTCTCGCGGTCGCGGCAGTCCCGGCAAAGAACATTCCGAAACTTGTCGATCGGATCACGGAGCGTTATGTGGCGGAGCGGACTACTGACGAGTCGTTCCAGCAATACGCTCAGAGGATTGGCAAGGCGGCATTGCGTGAAATGGCGCAGGACCTCACAGTTATTCCATCCCATGCAGAAGATCCTTCCTTCTACACCGACTGGGGAGATGCACGAGAGTATACGATTGGCGACATGGGAGTTGGAGAATGCGCCGGCGAAGTTGTTTCGCCTGCCGAGTTCGCATTGGCAGCCAGCGACCGTGAAGTCTTCGAAGCACAGCTCCTTTTGGAAAAGGGCGAATACCAGAAAGCGGTCGACCGAGCATTTTCTGCCATGGTTCAGGGTGCCAGCGGCCTGCTTCTGCAGAGCCGTATTCCGGTTCCTCCAACATCTGAGGAGGTGGTCAGCGAATTCAAAACGCACTTCTTCGATACCGAAGTGTTTTTTGACCCGTTTCGCGGCGGCTCGCTCGCCCAGTACTTCTTCGATGCAAACGCGTCTATTGCATCGGGCAAGGTATTTGGGCAGGAAACAACCCATCAACTGATCGAAGAAGCGCAATTGTTCCTTGAGGGAGCGCAAAGCTGCTACACACGATTGATTACACAGCCGGTTTAGCCCAGAGGGATTAAACCGATACGTTAAAGCGAGCTCAGACAGCGATGCTGTCTGCGCCGCCGTTACGAAAGGATTTACTGAAAAGTGCAGCACGTTAATGTGAAGATATTCGCATCTCAATCGGATATTAATCTGGTCGATGCGATACCCGTCTTCCACAAATGGATTCAGGACAGCGTCATGCCCGAAATGCTCATCGATGTGGCGGACTACAAGCACGTCCCGGAAGGCCCTGGTATCATGCTGTTCGGCCTTGAAGCCGACTATAGCCTGGACCTGACCGATGGCCGTCTAGGACTGCTTTACAACCGCAAGACTCCGGTCGATCTCGATTCTACAGGCGCTCTCAAACAAGCCTACGAAGCGGCCGTTCGCGCCGTCAAACTGCTGGAAGAGACTCCAGTCTTCGCCGGTAAACTGGTTTTTGACCGAGACGAAGTGGAAGTGATCTTGAACGACCGACTTCTCTTCCCGAACAATGACGAGACCTGGGCTGCCGTCGTACCACAGATCTCGTCGTTCTTTACCGGGATCTACGGCCAGAACGGTTTCGAAATCGAGCAGCGGGGCGAGCCGCGCGATCGTATTCGCGCCGGCATTATACGAAAGGTAACGTCTTAGCCCGGTTCTCACCCGTGCGAGCTAATTTACAACCACAAATGCACTTCCCCTGGCCGTTTCAAGATTGGCACAGAGAATTAGTAAGGCAGCCGTTTCCAGAGGAATGGCTGCCTTTCGTCACCGACCGGATGTGGCAATTTTCGCTCTTAAATGCTGACGAAGCTGAAAGGCTTCGCGGCGATCTCAGGATCTTTATGGCCGAGAAGAACTGGGAAGGCGCTTTGGGGTTTGACGTTACCGACGAAGTAAAAGTCACCATCAGCGCACGTGCTTCGATGCTCACCGTCGCGTTTCCCAAACACGATTACTTTCCGAATGTCCAAACAATCATCGTCTACCCGGCGGCCTACACCGCGCCTGGAGCCTCAGTCTACGGATCGGTCGTAAGCAGCGAACCTGAAGCACGGCTTGGCGAGGCGCATGGCGACGGACCGATTATACTATCGTGGTCGGACATTATTGCAGACAGTGAACACCGCGGACATGGTCAGAATCTGGCCCTTCATGAGTTCGCACATAAGCTCGATTTTCGCGACGGCGATGCCAACGGAGTGCCGTTCTTGCGTGACAGGAAAGAAGTCGATGAATGGGCAGCCGTTATGTCGGCGGAATATGCGGATTTCGTCGAACATGTCGCGCATAGCCGCAAGTCGATCATCCGCGCCTACGGCGCAGAGAATCCTGCCGAATTCTTTGCGGTCTGCACCGAATGCTTTTTCGAAAAACCGAAGGAACTCCGGGCTCAAAAGCCGGAACTGTACAAGACCTTGCTCGACTACTACGGAATTGATTGGGCGGAACGGCTTCTTCAAGTAAACCCGTCTCATCTATGATCTTTGTTACGATGACCGCAGGCTTAAATTTGACGCCGCGATCTTTAAGTCAGTAAACTCTCAAATGTCAGCGATTGGGTAGTAGTCGACCGGGTGGAAACGCGCGACCAGACTGCTTTGAAAGGATTTTTACAATGTCTGGTTTTGGACGAATTTTGTACGGCGGTGACTATAACCCTGATCAATGGCTCGACCAGCCGGATGTACTTAAAGAAGACATTCGACTGATGAAGCTTGCCTCGGTTAATGTCGTCAGCCTTGGGATATTCGCCTGGGCTGCACTGGAACCCTCAGAAGGCCGCTACGAGTTCGACTGGCTCGATCAAACAATCGAACGGCTGCACGGCGCCGGCATTTCCATCAACCTGGCAACTCCAAGCGGCGCCAAGCCGAACTGGATGGGCCTCAAATATCCGGAGGTAAGGAGAGTTGACAAGGTAGGACATCGCGACCCGCAAAAGGGTCGTCACAATCACTGCTGGACCTCGCCCGTCTACCGTGAAAAGGTTTGGGAGATCAACCGTAAACTTTCTGAGCGGTACGGCAAGCATCCGGCGGTCATTTTGTGGCACCTTTCCAACGAGTACGGGGGCTACTGTTATTGCGATCTGTGCTTCGATGCATTCCGAGCGTGGTTGAAAAACCGATACCAGACAATCGATGCACTGAACAAGGCCTATTGGGCGGCATTTTGGAGTCATACCTTTGGCAGTTTCGATGAAATCACCACCATAGATGACAGCGTCAACGGCCTCCAACTCGACTGGCAGCGGTTCAGCAGCGATCGCTGCGTCGATTTTATCAAGCATGAAACAGCGGCCATACGCGCCGGCGGCTCAATCCTGCCTGTCGTCACAAACATGATGGGCTACTATACTGAGCTCGATTACTGGGAGCAGGCGCCCGTTCTTGACTATGTCAGCCACGATTCGTATCCATGGTGGCACAGGGAATTGCCGGATGCGGCAATCGGCGCCGATACTAGCTTCATTTACGACCTTTTTCGTTCGCTGAAAGCAGGCAAGCCATGGCTTCTGATGGAGTCGACTCCGAGTAATGTGAACTGGGCTGAGGTGTCACGCCCGAAGCGGCCGGGTCTGCTGCGCCTGCAAAGCCTGCAGGCCGTTGCACACGGAGCGACATCAGTGATGTACTTCCAGTGGCGCAAGGGTCGAGGCGGCATGGAGAAATTCCACGGAGCGGTCGTCGACCACACTGGGAACGAACATAACCGTGTATTTCGTGAGGCGGCGCAGGTAGGCGCGGAACTCGCGACCATACCGCAGGTTGCAGATGCCCGTACGAATCCGGAAGTGGCCGTCGTCTACGATTGGAATGTCCGCTGGGCGATCGATAATGCACGCAGTATTCGTAACGTTTCGAAAGACTACCTACCGACCTGCTTCAGCTTCTATTTGCCGCTTTGGAGCCGGGGAGTCGCGGCGGACATCATCAATTCCCTGCAGGATTTCAGCAAATATCGCCTTGTGATCGCCCCGATGCTCTATCTCCTACGCCCTGGAGTAGCGGAGCGGCTGCATACCTTTGTCGAAGCGGGCGGGACACTCATTTGCACTTACGAAACCGGCCTGGTAAACGACACCGACCTGGTCTTCACTACCGGCTTTCCCGGCCCACTACGCGATCTGTTTGGCATCTGGGTAGAAGAAACCGACGCCCCCATCGACGCGACAATCCAGAACGTTCAGGTTTCTTCTGGCAATGAGCTCGGTCTGTCCGGCAGCTACAAGGTGAAGCACTACGCCGATATCCTGCATCTCGAAGGCGCTGAATCGCTGGGATCTTTTACCGACGAGTGGTATGCGGGCAGCCCGGCGTTGACCAAGAACAAGTATGGAACGGGAACAACTTACTATGTGGCTTCAAGAAACGACGATCGTTTTCAAGATGACTTCATCGGGGGCGTCCTTGCGCAGATCGGCATCACTGGACTGCTCGGTAGTAAGCTCCCGACAGGAGTCACCGCTGCATCTCGCACTGAAGAGGGCGTGAAATATATCTTTGTTATGAATTTCAATAATAATGTCGAGACAGTCGTGCTGCCGGATGGGCTTCGATCGCTCGATGGGGCTCCTTCGGCAACTCCGATAACGCTCCCGGCTTACGGATGTGAAATTCTGGTGCAGGAATGACCGATGTTAGCATGACCGATGGCTCGGGCTAGCCGAGGAGATGCCGGCTGCTGATCTCGTTATTGTGTAAGCAGGGCCCCGATCTTTTCGGCCACATACTCCGAAAACGACAGCGCCGATGTGAAGCCTGGTGAGACAGCGTTCAAAATGTGGAATGAACGGTCGTCGCCTTCGAGGACGTAGTCGGTTGCCAGTTTCTCAGTACGGCTGTCTATCAGTTGCGCCCGTATGCCGACCCGTCCCCAGCGTCGATAGAGGTGCGGATCGATGCCGCTGACAAGTTGAGATGCCAGCTCGACCATATACGGTCCGCTCGTCTTCTTTAGTTCAGTAAGAGCAAGCTTGCGGAAATCGAAGTTGGATTTGGCGAACAGCTTCAGGGAGCGCCCTGCCACGTCGAACAGCTCGCTAGCATTGAATCCGTCTCCGCCGCCGTACTGCTCGCGCCAGAGCGCGGGGGCGGCATTCGGGCCTAACTTGATGTGTCCGTCGACTGTCACGGTGACGTGTACTCCCAGGAACGGATATTTTGGGTCCGGGACTGGATAGACATGGACACGCAGCGAACCAGGCGGCTCGTCGCCGTAGAGGTAGAGGCCGCGGAACGGGAGTATCTGGTAATGTTCTCCAAAACCGTAGTCGCGGGCAATTGAATCGGCATGGAGGCCGGCGGCGTTGATGATATAGCCGGCCTCGATATCTCCCTCCGTAGTTACTACAGTCGTCTGGCCGCGCCGGCGGAGGTAACGTGTCGCCGGCAGCAGACAAATGTTCTCGTTTGATGCCTGCTTTGCGAACGCATTGGTGACTTCGCCCGGGTCGACCGACGATGTCGTTGGAGAGAAAATCGCCTTTTCCACCGTTCTAGCGCGTGGTTCGATCTTTCTCGCTTCGTCATCGGAGACCAATGAAAGTTCGACTCCGTTGGTTAGCCCAAGGCGGTAAAGCCTCTCAAGTTCAGGAATCTCCTTTTCCGATTGAGTGACCACCAATTTGCCGCACTTATTGATCTTGAGGCCGTGTTCATCGCAGAACTCAGTCATCCGCCGACATCCGACACGCGCGAATTTCGCCTTTAGACTGTCGGATGCATAGTAGAACCCGGCATGCAGGACTCCGCTGTTGCGGCCGCTGGCGTGCGCACCCCAAACAGGCTCTTTCTCCAATATTGTAATCGAAGCATCCGCATGCGCTGCCCGCAGAGATCGAGCAACAGCCAGCCCAATAATCCCCCCGCCGATAATGAGAAAGTCAGTGGATTTGTTCATAAATGGGCGAAACTGGTAAATAAGCCAATTTGGCGGCGATTGCGTTTATTCGGACCCGCCGTTGTTATAACCAACGAGCTTTTTAGAAATACCTGGTGCATAATAACATAATTAGTAATCTGCCTGATATGCCTTCGATTGAATTGTCAGTCCTCCAATTGATCTCTCCAACAAGGCTTATCAACTGTTGTGAGAGTTTGGACAACAATCTTCGGTCCTATTCATGCGCCTCCGCGCATCGCCGTTCAGCCAGTGGGGTAGGGTTCGGTCAAAGCGGGTATTTTGCCTTGCTGACTCTTTTTTCGTTCATTGTTTACCGGGGCTCGATAGCGCGGCACTGGTACAAAGATGACCTCGAATTTCGCTGCTTAGGGCCGCTTACCCCGCTGAAAGCGATAGACTGTTTTGATCCCTATACGATTGCTTGGTTTTATCGGCCTCTGACAAAGATCCTGATGCTGAGCTGGAATTCACTTGGCGCCTATTTCGGCCTGACAGTTGCTGAATGCTGCTCTCATATCTTCTCCATCGTACTTTTCGCTCTCTGCTGCTTTTTACTGTCGGTATTGGTGCAAGCCGCTCTGCCGTCACAATCTGGATATTGGATGGGTCTTGCAGCGGGCGTGCTCCTGCTCTTATTTAACCCGGGGCGCGAGGCAGTCACCTGGGCCTGTTGTTCATCGACACTCCTATCAATTGTGTTCTCACTATCGGCGATGATTTGCGCGATCAAATATCCAAGCAGCTTCTGGAAGTGGATACTGACTGCGCTTGCCATGATTTCCAAGGAAGACGCCATCTTTTTGCCCGTTGCTGTCTTGTTGACAAACGTACGGCGCGCTGATGCAGCGTATGCTGTCATTTGCGAAGTCGGTTGGTTCGTGCTGGAAAAAATTGCTGTGCGTCACTATCCCTTCGCAAC
>PLAD01000239.1 GCA_003134215.1 Armatimonadota bacterium | reverse complement strand
AGAGATCGGCTTAACCGAAAGGACAACCTGCGGCAGGATGTTTTCGGTGTCCATCGATGTCATGCGCTCTTTGGCGACCTTCTCCATACGGAGGAAGCCGAGGCGGAGCTGCGAATAGAGAAGTTCGCCGACCGACCGGACACGCTTGTTCTCCAGGTGGTCGATATCGTCGACACTTGATCCGGGATCGTTCTGCGCAAGCCGGATGACATAACGGATCATCGCAACGACATCCTCACGGGTGATGTTGCGGATCGAAAGCGGAAGCGAAAGCCCCAGCTTCTTGTTCATCTTATAGCGGCCGACCTTTGCAAGGTCGTAGCGGCGCAGGTCGAAGAAGATCGAGCGCATCAGGCTGGCAGCCGAATCGGCGGTCGCCGGATCGCTCGGTCGGATCTTCTTATAGATATCGATCAAGGCGGTCTGCTTATTGACTACTGCGTTGTCGTTCTCCATAGTCGCCACCACGAAGTGGTTGACATAGAGAACATCCAGCGATTCCAGCGCGAGTCCTTCGATCTTTCGGGCGGCTTCACGTTCGATCTTATGGAACGCCGCGACCAGGATTTTGCCGTTGCTGTCGGTAATATTCGCCAGCGCATACGGGACACGCTTGCGATCGAAGCGCGTCTCTTTACCGTTCGCATCCGTCCGGATCGACTGTTCGACGCGAAGCGGGTCGAAAAGGGTCTTTACCGACGGCGATTCGATCGTCTCGACTTCTCCGAAGAGAGTCAGGATATCGGCGTTGGTCTCACTCGGAGTTTCCGGAAGCTCAACTGCAAAGTCCTTGGGAAGATCGGCCTTCTCAATCTGGCGCAGCTCGCGGGTACCGATAAGGGTTCCGGCATCGAGGAGCACTTCTCCTGTCGATTGGTCCGCAACACTCTCAGCAAGAGTCTTTCCGGCAAGCTCGCCGAATTCGACGCGTGCAACGCCGGTCGGGCAGGCCTGCGGGAACGCATTCAATGCGCGCAGCAGTGTTGTAATAGGAAACTTACGTGTCTGACCGATACGGACTGTGATGACTTCGCTGGCATCCGTTTCGATATCCATCCACGCGCCTTCGTTCGGAATGAGCGTAGCGTAGTAAAGCTGACGTCCCGAGAAGTCGAGCGTATCCTTATAGTAGATACCAGGGGAGCGCGCAAGCTGCGAGACGACAACGCGCTCGGCGCCGTTCACAAGGAACGTGCCTCGGTCGGTCATCAATGGCAGATCGCCAAGGTAGACATCGCTTTCGATGACGTCCCCGCTGGCAGACCGCAGCCGGACTCGCGCCTTAATTGGTGACTCGAGCGTCGCATCGCGAGCTCGGCACTCGGTGATACCGTACTTTGGCTCGCCGAGAGTAAAATCGATCAGTTCAATGGAATGATTACCGGTGAAGTCACTGATAGGAGAAAAGCTTTCGAACAGCTCCTTCAGTCCTTCTTCAAGGAACCACCGGTAGGAGTCCAGCTGAAGTTCTACCAGGTTGGGTACATCTACAACGTGCTTCGTTTGCTTAGTTGTATGCTGGATTTCTTTCAAAGGGGAGGGCCTCCTCAACATAGTCCGCGAAAACATAGGAAAAGCCCCTCTACGACAAGTCGCAGAAGGAGCGAATAGTTAGGATACCTACGACAGGCATTGGATGTCAACAGTATGACGTTAAATTCCAATATTTTTTAAAACATTTACTTCCGAGTGCAACTGCGACCGGACGCCCGCCCGAAGTGGGGGTATAACGCACGAGTGACTGACATAGAAAAGACGACATACCGTTGAACTTATTTACTGCCGGGCCCACTGGAAAAGTTCCCGGTGAGACGACAACGCGTGATTGTGTCCGAACCGGGTTTTTCTTCGCCTTTGGGGCGTTGCTGCTCGCCTGCGCTGCTTATGCCGGTGTCAAAGTTCTCTCCGCTGTCCTCGCGATTATTGCCCCGTTTATTGTCGGCTTAGTCTTTGCGCTGCTACTCGACCCGCTGATTGACCGAATGGAGCGTAAGATCCACCGGGGGTTTGCGGTCTTTATCGTGTTTCTGGCCTTTGTCAGCATACTCACTATTATTGCGCTGGTTGCGGTGCCCGCCCTTGTCGTGCAGGCGTCGGCGCTCGCCGCCAATGGCCCGATCTATCTCGCCGGCACGAAAGCGGTGGTGAACCACTTTCTCAGCCATCACCACAAAATCTTTACCGTCCACTTGCCGAAGAACTTTGATGTGCTTTCGGCGCAGGTCACGACTCAGCTCGGCGCGTTTATGCAGCGGTCCGCCGGCGGATTAACCGTCGTCCTTGTCGGATCGGTCTCCACCATTTTCGATGTGCTGGTTTCAACAATCGTCGGGTTTTACCTGCTGATCGACATCGATCGCCTGAGGGCGCGTCTGATGTACCTGACCCCAGAGAAGTACCGTATGGGAGTCACCGAGTTCAGCAAAGATGTCGGCCAGGTTTTTTCCGACTATCTGCGCGGCCTGGTGATCGTCTGCGCCGCCTATGGTGTGACGACAACCATCGTCCTCTACGGAATGGCCTACTTCCCGAAGTTCGGGCACCCTGGGATAGCACAGTACGCACTTCTGATTGGCGCGGCCGCCGGTGTTTTGTACGCGATTCCGTACCTCGGCGCTTTCACGACAGCCGGCCTGACTTTCGTTGTGGCGCTGGCGACCGGGGGCTTCGAATTCGGAATCGCCTCTGTATTAGCGACTCTCGTGATTAACCAAACCTTCGACAATATCATCGCACCGCGAGTCATCGGCGGCGGAGTCGGCCTCAATCCTGTACTCGCCCTCTTTTCCCTGTCACTCGGAGGCTTTCTCTTCGGTTTCTGGGGACTGCTCTTCTCTGTGCCGATCGCCGCAAGTATTCAGGTAGTGCTCTTCCGTCTCTTTCCCAAACTCAGCAGCCCCACCCCGCCGGCATTCCTCATTGCCCACGGAGTGCCTCCCGACAAAGGTGAAACCGCCCAAGTGCGAGTCGAGCCGACGGAAGCACTCAAGGAGCACACCGCAGTGAACCATGCCATCGAGCAAGAAAAAACCGCAATTGAAGTAGCCGCCGAAAACGCCGAAGCCCCCGGTTAACGCCGACAACTACGATCCACTGATCCGCGAAAACGGTCGGCTTTTCCCTGACTCCAGCCGGTTCACATTCATCTTTGATCCTGCGGGACGGCAGACCTCGATGCAGGATTAGCCCGGTCTGACGACTTACACTCACGATTCCCAGAACCGTGTCACGACGGTGCCCAGCAGGTTCAACGAGTTGCCGACGATCACATACGATTCTTTGTCCGTCATGCAAGATTGTAGTCGATTCAAGCACCTGCAAAGGCGTCGGCAGTAAACGGAGGCACACCGGATATTAAGAGGCTGGAAAGTGCGGCGGCATCCAACAACGATGCTAATCTACGACAAGCACAACTATAGGCTTATTGTCGTTTCTCGTGCATTAGCGCAAGTTCCCATCTCGATACTGGCAAACCATATCTATTGTAGAAATCGTCTCCTGATTTAAGATCTACGTTTGTATATGGGTCTTTATCCAGTGAATATTCCTCTACGTTTGGTGAAATAGAGTTAGATAATTCCCATACTGCCAGTTCATCAGTTCCGAAACAATAATGGTATACGACGTAATCTTCTTTTTTCGCCAAGTCATTCTTCACGAATGGACCGATCCTTCCCTTTACTGCATAGGTTTCGATATGCTCACCGTCATTCTCGTCCACTGGCGTTTCTGTTGTAATTAAGTCTAGAAGGCTCGTAATTCTTGCGAGTCTTTTCGCTGGCTTGCTTTTAGTTGCAAGTTTATCTTTCAGTTCAAGGTTAACCTTATAGGTGAGCCTGACATTGCCGGCATTTCGCTGATAGCAATAAATGCGATACACGTTCGTGCCGAATAGGCCAGGTAATAGCATTATATACATCCTATCAGATCTCCCGATAGGAAATAAAACCAAGTTATAGTAGGATTCGTCGCCTCCAATGGGGAGCATGCCTTCAAACTGGACTGACCTGTGCTCTAGCCGTTTCAAAAATCTGTACCTTTCAAGCGCAATATTTCTTGCTTCGACACTTGTGTTTGGAAGTTGCAGCGTTAGTTTCGGTCGATAAATGTGGCTATTATTCCGAGCATGCTGCGCGACAATCGATTTTTGAAGCAC
>PLAD01000278.1 GCA_003134215.1 Armatimonadota bacterium | reverse complement strand
TCGGCGCCATTCTCGACCGCTACTCAGCGCTCAACCGCCTTATTGCCGAACGAGCCAAAGGCGCCGACCCGGATGTTCCCGGCGACTGCACCGGCCTGCTGATCAAAAAGGTGATCAAAACGAAAAACGGCGTCGTCATCGAAGCCCGCATCGACCACGTGACCCTGCGTGAACTTTCCCGCCTCGAAGCCGAAATCGGACGAATGCTCGGAGAAGACAAACCGCTGGTCCTTATCGACGATAAGCAGATGAGCGAGTCCCTGCGAGAAACGGTCGTCGAAGAACCCGTGCAACCGACAACCAACCCCATCCTGAACCGAGCCGCCCGCCGAAGAGCCGAAAAAGCATCCCGAAGGCCAAACTTACAAACCCTAAATTCCGGACAAAAACGGACACAAGAATCGGCAGCATAACCGGCGAATCAACGAATGAGAGAGATCAATGATCCAGATTTCTGAGAGGGACGGGTGAGCCTCCGAAAGCCGGGTTTTGAGCTCAAACATAGTGTCCGAAGCGGGCAATATCACGCCTTCAACTTCGTCGGGGCTCGAAAAGGTACAATAAGTGTCATTCATGAGTACTACAAGCAACGGGCATGGGCCGGGTTTCGACGAAGAAGACGATAGTAATATTCTCAAACGGCCGGCATTGGCGCGCGATCTGGGTCAACGGGCACAGCCCGCTGTCAGTGAAGCGAGCGATGACTCTGCGCCGGTACCTGATGCAATAGCTGCTTCTAACCCGCCGATGAGTGTGCAGCCGCAAAGGGGAGGGCTTCTCGACCGATGGAAGAATCGCGGCGGGGTTTTAGGGACTATCGCTAGTATCCTGATCTTTTTGCTAAAAATAATCGGCCCTGCGCTTCCGTTTTTAGCAAAGCTAAAATTTCTGCTTTTGGCGGGCGGGTCGATGGCGATTTCAATCTGGCTGGAGTCGAAGGTTTTTGGCTGGCCTCTCGCAGTTGGAATCGTAGCCCTCATCTTTATCCACGAATGCGGCCACGCTCTGGCTGCTCGTATGCGCGGAATTCCAACCGGCATCATGGTTTTCATCCCGTTCATGGGCGCATTTGTAACCACCAAAAGATACGGCGCCAATCTGGTAGAGGATGCGTTTATTGGAATCGCCGGACCAATAGTCGGGTCAATTGCCGCCGCAGCTTGTGCTCTAGGTTACTTGTTCGACCATTCGACTTTCTGGCTGGTATTAGCTCAGTGGGGGCTGTTTATCAACCTGTTCAATTTGCTTCCGACGCCTCCGCTCGATGGCGGCTGGATAGCCCCGCTTTTCTCGCCGAAGCTGCTCGCCGTAGGGCTGATCATCGCCGTCGTTGTCGGCTTCCAAAATCCCCTCATTTGGCTGCTTTTGGTCTTCAGCGCCCCGCGCATCATCGCCGGCTGGCGTGCTGACCCGCGGACTCAGCCATACTATCGAGTTCCTACGTCAGCAAAGTGGATATTCGGCGTCATCTATATTGGGCTCGCTGCTGTACTCGCAGTTGGAAGCTCCGCACTCAGTACAATGTTGGGCCGGCACGGTATTTAGTCCGTCAACGTGCTTGACATCAAGACGAGACATTTGAAACACGTGGTAACGTCACCGTGACAGTCGTCCCTTTGCCGACGATGCTTTGAATGGTCAGAGTGCCGCCGTGAGCATCTACTATTCCTTTGCAGATTGCGAGGCCCAGTCCCGAGCCTCCCATTTCTCTTGAACGCGCAGCGTCCACACGGTAAAACCGCTCCGTCAAGTGGTCGAGATGCTCGGTCGCGATCCCGACGCCGGTATCGGCCGCCGTTATTATCGCATCATGCTTCGTACCGGTGAGGATCACAGTCACAAGCCCATCTTGCGGCGTATGGTTGGATGCGTTCTGCAGGATATTGCTGAAAAGACGAATTAGCTCACTTTCTGAACCATTGACAACAAGTAGGTCACCTGCGGCGGTCAGCCTGATCGGTGTCGGCGAGATCGCAGCAATACGATCTACGGCTGCCTGCAGCGGCTCGATAACCAACAGGTCTATCCGTTCCCTCCCTAGCTGGCCGGCGTCCGCCCGAGCAAGGTAGATCAGGTCCTGTACAAGATCCGACATCAGCGCGGCGGCGCTGTCGATCTCGGTTGTGGCTGATCGGTCGAGGCTTCCACTTTCAGTGAGGGCCAGGCTGGTGGTTCCTCGAATAACCGTCAGCGGGGTCTTAAGTTCGTGAGAAGCATCTGCAGTAAAGCGCCGCTGCTGTTCCACGATTCGCGCCTGTTCTTGAAAGGCAATATCCACGCGCTGCAGCAGAGCATTGAATGTTTCCGCGAGTTCTGCGAATTCGTCGGATCCCACGACAGGAAGGCGTTCCGAAAGGTTTTCCGCTCCGATCTTGGTTGCAGACTGTACAAGCTGACGCACCCTTGTCAGAACGTTCTCCGTGACGAATGCGCCGCCGACCCCGGCGATTAACAGCGCAATGGGGATCAATGTCAGCAAAGCTCGGTCGACACCCTCAATAGCCGAGTTCACCTGGGTCAGAGGGTAGGGCGCCTGCGCAAACCATTCACGTCTGCCGCGGGGTTGTACTCGCTCGGTAAGGACGCGCAATTCGACCGTTCCCGATTTGACTGTAGTAAACACTGGCTTCTCGGTCATCCCGGCAGTTTTGATTGCCGCCGCATCCCACGCGGGGCTGCTGTTGTACATGTCGAGCGACGTACCGTCAAGACGGAACCGGCGCGGGCGATAAACACCTCCAGGAAGATTGCGCCCGCCGTTTACTTGATCCGGACGGAATTGGTTTTGAAAGCCGTCGCCGCCGGGCTGAGGGCTGTTTGGATGATCGAACGGTTGGTCATTTGGCGGCTGGCCTGGAAATCGCGGCTGCTGTTGCGGCGGCTGGCCGTTGCTGTCGAAGTACTGAGGCGGCGGACCCTGTCCGTCATGAGTAGGTCCATTGAACGACTGGCCTTGATCTTGGTTTAGATCATCCTGCGGCTGTGGTCCGGGAAAAAACTGCTGCGGAACGTTAGGATTCCCGTTGTTCTGAGGCTGCTGTTGAAAATCCGGTGGTCGCCCAGGCTGCTGGCCGCCGTCGAACGCCTGCCCATTCGAATCGAACGGGCGGCGCGGCGGAGGTGCTCGGTGTATGGTTTGCTCGATCCGCTCAAGCAGGTCATGGTCGACAGTCTCCATCAAGGTTGTGACGACGACATATCTGACGAAGAAGCCGAAATACGCCAGAACCAGGGCGAGCCCGATGACAGTCCTGATAATGAGCTGCGTTCGGATCGAGCCGCGCGGCCGTCGCCTTACTTCGGCCCCGGCTGCGGTCATTGGCTGCTCTCCGTCGGCACACGAAGGGTATAGCCAATTCCCCGCACAGTTTGAATGAGCTTGACATCGTGGGCGGCATCGACCTTCTTCCGGAGCATGTTGATATAAACATCCACTGTGTTTGAGTAGGTCTCGTCGTTCATCCAGATCCGCTCCAGAATAACTTCACGCGTCAGAACCTGGCTCTCGTGCGCCGCCAGCGCTTCCAGCAGTTCGTATTCCCGGTGACTGAGACCGATTGTCAGTCCCGCGCGTGTTACCAATCTCTGCGACGTGTCGATGACAAGATCGGCAACACGAATTATTTTCGTTTTGTGCACCTTGTCGCGGCGCAACAGTGCGCGTATCCTCGCTGAGAGCTCGGGAAAAGCAAATGGCTTTGGCAGATAGTCATCCGCTCCCAAATCAAGTCCGCGGACCTTGTCTTCGAC
>PLAD01000381.1 GCA_003134215.1 Armatimonadota bacterium | reverse complement strand
AGGCGGTGAGGCCGGCGTTATGTTCCGACTGGCCGTGGCGCAGAAAAGTAACAAGCATATATTAATCAGGGTACATACTGATGCGTCGGAATGGACGCATTATACCGCCGATTAATCCATGCGCTCAACAGCCTTGTGCAAATAAGTAGCGCCTTCGATAGCGCCAAGTTGTTCAGGATCTACCAGGACAATTTTTCTGCCGGCAAACTCTATAAGACCCCTTCGTCGAAACTCGCTGAGTATTAACGTTGTGGTCTCCCGTGTACTTCCAATCAGATTCGCCAGTTCCTGGTGTGTAATTTTGAGCTTAAGCAGCGTTCCGATCTTCGTACTTCGTCCGTAGGTTCCTGCGAGTCCTACTAATAATCTTGCAAGTCTGGCAGTCACATCAAAAAACACGAAATCGGCCAATCGCGATTCCACCTTGAGACGCTGTTGGCACTGCTGCAGGTACATATGCTTCATACTGTCGCCGGATGATTCGAGGGCTGCTTCGAAGTCGGTCCGACGAAAAGCTAATACGGTACTCTCTTCTATTGCTTCGCAGGAATAGTGGTATGTGCTTGACGCAGAAAACAATCCGGTATCGGCGAATAGCTCGTTAGGGTTAACGAGGCCGAAGGTAACTTCGCGGCCGTTTGGCGAATTTCGCAAAAGCTTAACTCTTCCTGCGATTAGAAGATATACGTGTTCATGTCGTTGGCCGAACAGAAAAACAACTTGCCGTGCACGAACCTGCCGCTCTTCAGCGGATCGTTCTAACTTCAATATTTCTTCAGGAGAGATTTTTGTAAATAGGGGGACGCGTGATAGTGACGATAAACTAAAATTCAACGGATTGGGCTGCCATTTCGCAAAACTGTGATGCTGAACATTACCACGATTCGTTGAATCTGTCAAAAAAATACAGCAAAAATCGAATTAAGTTCGTATTTGGCGAATGCGGTTCTTCTTGGAAACAGGCGGGCCTATTACTTCTGCGAGAATAATTGCCCGCACTAACGAGGTGTCGGCTGAGTTGTTCAGAATGAGTCCTGGAAAAAGGTCGAAATTGTTTTCGGCCTCCACAGGCCGAACCTGCCTGCGTCTCGCTGATGCTTGAACCGCTGTCGGTTCCGATGCGATCAGCAGTTTAGCCTGATCCGCAAACCGTCTCTCGGCCGCAGCATCGGCCTCTCGTTCAGCGACGATTGGTCCGTATTCCGCACCCTCAGCGAGACGAGGGGCGGCGCTGGTCATTGCGCGTGACTGATCGGGATTGCGTTCTCGCATATTGCGGCCGGCGTATCCAGATGCCGGCTGCACGGCTTGTTGCTGGCGCTTCGGCCGTTGCACAGTGGGCAACGAGGTAAGTAGCGGATTCTCGGATGTACTGGAACCGGATTTTGCACTCTTCGCTGCGCGCATCACCGATGCGACAATCCACCAAATAATTCCGCCCAGGACAATTATGTCATGCAGGCCAGGCATATAAGTTTCCTTTTCTAAAGAGTCAGCTTAGCTGGGCGCAGGGGTTGACGAACCGCCGGATTGCGGGTCTGAGCCGGTCGCTTTACCAATCCCAGTACGCATTGCGGTGTCTGCCTGAATATTGTTCATGTTGTAATAGTCCATGACGCCCAGCCGTCCAGCCTGAAGCGCTTCCGACAGAGCTAGCGGAACCTGAGCCTGGGCTTCGACAACCTTGGCCTGCATCTCCTGTGTGTAGGCCTTCATCTCCTGCTCCCGAGCAACTGCCATGACACGTCTCTCTTCGGCCTTTGCCTGCGCAATTTTCTTATCCGCTTCGGCCTGGTCCGTTTGGAGCCGAGCGCCAATGTTCGTTCCAACATCGACATCGGCAATGTCGATACTGAGAATCTCGAAAGCCGTTCCTGCATCCAGACCCTTTTGAAGAACTGTTTTACTAATGTTCTCCGGGTTTTCGAGCACTGCACGATGATCTATCGAACTGCCGATCGTCGTGACAATTCCTTCTCCCACCCTGGCAAGCACTGTGGCTTCACCGGCGCCGCCGACAAACCTGTCGATATTGGCCCGAACTGTTACTCGTGCGAAGACTTTCAGCTCGACGCCGTTCTTCGCGACACCGGCCACAACTGGAGTCTCGATCACCTTAGGAATTACCGACATCTGAACGGCTTCCAGTGGATTTCGTCCAGCCAGGTCAATTGCTGCTGCCTTTTCAAAGTTTAGCGGAATCTGAGCCCGATGAGCGGAAATGAGTGCGTCCTTCACACGCTCAACGTTGCCGCCGGCAAGATAATGCGTCTCAAATTGATTAACGTTAACATCAACTCCTGCTTTAACTGCAGCGATCAAAGGAAGAACGACACGGTCTTGCGGAACGTTTCTTAAACGCATTCCGATTAGCGTTAATGGATTGACCCCCTCGACTCCTGCAGCATTGGCATTAATTAACAATCCGAAGGGAATATAGCGGAAAAGGAATCCGAGACAGACAATGACTACGATGGCAAAGATTACAAATATTACGAGATTCGGGGGCATAAACTTTAATCCTTTTCTAGCGGCGCATTTCGTTGCGCGTTAAAACGGTTCTGCAGAAAGTCATCTCAGATGCTCATAATGAGCTTCGGAGTGAAGCTAATACGATCGGACGCTACACAATGTGCCGGAATGCCATACCATTTTTCAGGTGTCGGAAACTCCGAACTGCCAAGGTGGAGATGGCCGTAAAGGATCACCGAAACGTTGTGATCTTCCAATAAAGCGCGAAAATCATCTAAAGGTGGGTAATGAATGATTACAATTTTTACGGCACAGTCGGTAATTGCATCAAGCCTTTTGCTCAGTCTTCTTTTCTCACGTGATATAATGCGCTCGTTGGATATTTTCTGCTCATCTGTCATAAGATCATTGATCGGTATCCAGCCGCGGGTTCCTGCAACGCCGATTTCTTTCGCTGGAAGTGTAAATGGGGTATCGTTTAATCCCTGGTACGACAACGGCCTGTCAGAATCCCACCAGTAATCGTGGTTGCCCTTGCATAGAACTTTAATACCTGGTAGGTCGGCGATAAACGATAGATCTGGTTCAGCGTCCTTTCGCTTTAACGCCCACGAAATGTCTCCGGGGATCAGCAAAAGATCATTTGGCTCGACAAGACGCTTGCACTGCTGCTGTATCCTTGCTGCATGGTTGTGCCAGTGCTGACCGAAAATGTCCATTGGCTTCGGACTAGCAAACGAGAGATGTGTGTCGGCGATCGCCCAGATGCGGCGCTGCATTGAAAGCATTATTGCATAACGCTATGATTGCAAGTACTTTTAGAAAGAACAATAACTGAGAGCGTGGCAACTGCAACACATGCTGAGAAGGTTACGCCTCGTCCAAGTCCTGCCCTGCAAGTTAAAACGCAGACTCATTTGCCGTTTTTAGATGGAATTCGTGCGCTAATGGCTCTGTGGGTCGCGTGTGGACACGGATTTCAGGACTTCATCCATGTGGTCGATAACTATAATGGACATGATGGTTTTCTGCCAAGCCCATTTTTTCAGCAGGCTTTCTATGCTCACTTCGCAGTAGATGTCTTTATTGTCCTTTCCGGGTTTTGTTTGATGCTTCCTGTCGCACGCAATGACCAGTTCGCACTTCCGGGCGGGTGGGGGACCTTCCTCACGAGGCGGGCAAAGCGCATCCTTCCGCCGTACTACACCGCTTTACTCTTGGGGCTGGGTATGTCTGCTCTGCGCTGCCGATTATGGCCGGACGGATGGGAGGCTAAGGCGATTGCCCAGGTAGATTTCGCGCCGAAAGCCATTCTTGCGCACATCTTCCTCGTGCAAAACATGTGGGATCCATGGGCGCGAGCCATTGACGGACCAACCTGGAGCGTAGCGACCGAATCTCAAATATACATTCTGTTTCCGCTTTTTCTCCTCCCGCTATGGCGGAGGCTGAACCCGGTTATGGTGATCCTTTTCGTCTCCGCGATTGGAACCGATATTTTCCTCGCAACAAGAACCAGCCTTTGCACGACGAACAGTGGATTGACTAGCTGCGCATGGTATCTGGGTCTGTTCGCCATGGGGATGTACGCCGCACAATGCCACGTTAGGAAATGGAACATCCGTCTGCGGCCGTGGCTTTTGACTGCCGGCCTGGCTTTCATCGCTGGAGCGGCGATTGCAATTATATTCCTCGACTGGATGCCGATATTTATGTGGGCCTTGGATCTGATAATCGGGGCAGCGACGGCGTTGATGCTGGCGTATCTTTCTTCATTTTCGAGCCACAGAACCAAGAACCCGGCAGTCAGTTTTCTCGAATTGCGTCCGCTAGTCGCGCTGGGGACTTTTAGCTACAGCTTCTATCTCATCCACGCCCCAATCCTGAATGTGGTCGTGACGATACTCTTGAAGAACCAAGCCGCTCCTGCTGCGTCAGCCTGCATCCTCGGCGGGACAATACTTGCTATCATTTTCTTAGCCAGAATCTTCTATCAACTCGTAGAACTGCCATCCATGTACAAACGTCGAACCAACTTTGCAGATGTCTCTCCTCGATAATCAGGTGAGATTCAATAAGGAAAGTTGTTGTGAAGCGGTACGCGGATGTACTACGATTCCCATCAACATCGTCTTCAACTTGAGAGCACCGAACTCTATTTTTAGTGGAAGGTGGCAACTTTAGCCGTCGTCCCAAATAGTCGCCTCCGCTGATGTGTCGCCAGTCGGTCAAGAAATCGTGTTTTCAGGGGCGTCCCCGAACGGCAATGGCTTGTAACTGCTAGATCTTTCGGAAGATAAAGTCCATCGATTAAAAGTTTCAGTCTCATTCGCGGCGGAACCATCGTTCTCGCCGGGCGGCACGATGATCGTCTTTAAAGGCTCGATGCTCAACGACGGAGCGGGCAGGGTGTAGCACATCTGGAAACAAGTGGATCGGAGCCGTGTATTCGTGCAACACTACCGGCGGCCTTATTTTGCGCCGCACATTCGGATATGATCACGGAGAGCCAATACGGTGACGGTA
>PLAD01000405.1:2645-2900 GCA_003134215.1 Armatimonadota bacterium | reverse complement strand
TTTGTGAATCGCGGGTTTCATGTCTGTTTCCAGTTTTGCCCGATCTTAAGCAAAATCTCCCCCCTCTGTCAATTGCGAAATGGCGGCAAATTCGATAGTCAACCGGCCTGTTTTGGTTAATATCCGGTCATGGACATCTACGATCATCCGACGTTTCGCATGGCGTGCCAGCAGTTTGATTTGGTGGCGGAGCGGCTGCAAATTCCCGAGGACGAACGGGCGCGAATCAAGTACCCGAAGCGTTCGATGACGGTC
>PLAD01000405.1:0-2574 GCA_003134215.1 Armatimonadota bacterium | reverse complement strand
CGGCGGGGCCAAGGGCGGCATCGCCTGCGACCCGCGCAAACTTTCGCAAACGGAGCTGGAACGGCTGACCCGCCGTTACACCCAGGAAATGATCCCGTTCATCGGCGAAAAGGTCGATGTCATGGCGCCCGACATGGGCACCAACGAACAAACCATGGCCTGGATGATGGATACTTACTCACGGCACGCGGGCCACACGGTTCCGGCCGTTGTCACAGGCAAGCCGATTTCGGTTGGCGGATCGGAAGGCAGAAGCGATGCTACTGGGCTTGGAGTCGTCATTACTGCGGGTCTGGCGGCTCAGCGCCGGGGCATCAAACTTGACGCATCCTCCGTAGTGGTACAAGGATTTGGTAATGTCGGAGGCGCCACAGTGCGGTTTCTTGCACGCGGCGGCGCCAAAGTTACCGCGGTCTCCGATGTCTCCGGCGGCATTTACAATAAGCGCGGGATCGATGTAACCAAGCTGCTTGAACACGTCAACCAGACCGGAAGCGTGGTCGGGTTTCGAGAGGCTGAACCGGTTTCGAACGACGAACTGCTGGAGCTGCAGTGCGATATTCTCATCCCTGCCGCAATGCAGGGTCAAATAACTGTCCGAAACGCGAGCAATATCAATGCTAAGATTATTATCGAAGCAGCTAACGGTCCCACATCGACGGAGGCCGACGATATTCTCAATGACCGAGGCATCACGGTTGTCCCGGACATTTTAGCGAACGCCGGAGGAGTTATTGTCTCCTACTTCGAATGGGTGCAAGACCTCCAGTGCTTCTTCTGGAGCGAAAATGAAGTCAATCATAAGCTCGAAGCGGTGATGCAAAACACGTTCGCTCATGTGACGGATGCTGCCAGACGACATGAGACTACACTCCGACTGGCCGCCTACTCGGTTGGTGTCAGCCGTGTTGCGGAAGCGGCGCTGACGAGGGGAATTTTCTCCTAAGAGTAGACTCCAATCTTCCATGCTGGGGCTCGGAATTAACGCCGAGCCCCGTCCATCAACGAACTGCTTCGGACGGATAATAAGTGTCATGAGTTCGACTCGTACAGGCTCAGAATTAGTGGCGGAGCTTTCTGTCGATCCGCCGGTGAAAGGCTGTGAAACAGTCTCGATCAAGTGTACGAGCCTTGCTCTGCGTAAGGCCGCCCGCGCGGCATCGCAGTTTCTCGAAATCCACCTGCAGCCGCTCGGACTGCATTCCAGCCAGTTCGGCATTCTCAGCAACGTTTCGAAAGCCGGCTCAATTACAATGACCAAACTTTCGGATGAAATGTCTCTCGACCGCACGACTCTCACGCGCAATCTCCAGATACTTGAGCGTGACGGACTCGTGGAGGTGGTCGCCGGCAGCGATCGACGGGTAAGGCGCGTTGCTTTGACAGGCAAAGGATGCTCCGTTCTGACTCAAGCGATTCCGCTATGGGAAGAGTCGGAAAAAGCGCTTTCACGCCTTCTCGGAGAAGATCAACGACGCGCAATGCTAGCCATCGCCGGCGCAATTACCGCTGTCGAAGATAAATAAACTCATTCCAGGGAACCATTCGAACTCTCCCGCTCTTTAAATAGGTGTATCTACACCTTTAATCAAGGCCAGGAAAATTCGATGATCGCTACACGTCCGAATACTTTGAATGAACAGCGGCCTGCGCTGAGCGTTTCTGCTCGCCCGCCCCTCACACTTGTCGAACCGCTTAACCCCTATCGGTGGATTATCATGTTGGCGGTTCTCACCGGCGCTTTCCTTGAGCTGCTGGACACCACAAGCGTCAACGTCGCCCTCCGGCAGATGCAGGGCAATCTGGGAGCGACACCGGATGAGATCGCATGGGTGTCGACAGGATACATCCTCTCGAATGTGGTCGTTCTTCCGCTCACTGCATGGTTGTCGTCTGTATTTGGGCGACGTAACTATCTGACGCTCAGCATCCTGCTCTTTACTTTCGCGTCGTTCGCCTGCGGGGCATCTACATCTCTTGGTGCTTTGATTTTCTGGAGGATCATGCAGGGAGCCGGCGGCGCCGCACTTCTGTCGACAGCGCAGACGACACTACGGCAGGTATTTCCAAAGGACCAGCAGGGGCTGGTCCAATCAATCTATATTGTCATCGTCGTCCTGGGGCCGACGCTTGGACCTGCGTTCGGCGGGTGGATCACCGACAACTACTCGTGGCCGTGGATATTCTACGCGAAGGCTCCCCTTGGCTTAGTTGCCGCTGCACTTGTATGGCGCTTTCTCGACCAACCCGCGCACCTTGAGAAGCCAAAAGGATTGGATTGGTTCGGCATTGGCCTACTGGCTTCCGGTTTAGGATCGCTGCAATATGTTCTGGAAGAGGGAGAGCGTTACGATTGGTTCGACGATGGAACTATTGTGCGGCTTACTATCGTTGCCGTGGTCGCGCTCACTGCATTCACGTTTTGGGAGCTTTCTCCAAAGAACCCGTACCCCGTGGTCAACCTGAGAGTGCTTCGCCGCAACGACCTCTCGACCGGCGCCTTATTACTTCTGGTCGGAGGATTTGGCATCTACGGCGGTGTCTTTATATTACCTCTCTTTGCCCAGGGCATTC
>PLAD01000063.1 GCA_003134215.1 Armatimonadota bacterium | reverse complement strand
GGTCTGGAGTGGGGAGTCGGCATTCCCGGGACGGTAGGCGGTGCGCTGGTCTCCAACGCCGGAGCTTATCGCGGCAATATCGGCCCGCTCGTCCGATCGGTGCGGGTTGTATCGGAAGGTAGGGACATGACGGTCGATCCTCAGTGGATGGAATTTTCCTATCGTGACTCAAAGCTGCGCCGGGCAGGGATCGGTAAAACAGTGGTCCTCTCTTGCACTCTGGAACTGATTTCCGGGGATTCCGACGAAATCCTTAGCCGCGCAAAATACTATCAGCAGCAGCGGAAATTAAAACAGCCGTTCCATCCAAGTGCCGGTTCGTTTTTTAAAAACGTCATCGACAAAGAGCTGGCGCTTTCTCTGCCAGGCCTTCCGCATGAGCTAAAACAGGCGGGAGTTGTTCCCGCGGGCTACTTGATAGAGGCTTGCGGCCTGAAAGGGCTGATTGTTGGCGGTGCACAAAGCTCGGAAAAGCACGCGAATTTTTTGATCAACACAGGAACCGGCGCCACCGCATCACACTTTTACAAGCTAGCTGCAACGATCAAAGAAGACGTTTGCAAAAAATATGGAGTCACCCTGGAAGAAGAAGTGCTCTATGTCGGCGACTGGGACTAGGCCTGCCCGCAGATTAAAATTATAGGAAAGCCCGAGGCGGCTTAATCTAAAGCCAATATAATAGACGCAATGAAGATTGGACTCGATGCGCGGACGCTTGGAGGCAGAAAGACGGGCGACCGTACCTATTGGCGAGGCCTGATCGGCGGTCTGGCAGAAATCGACTCAGAAAACGAGTACTTTCTTTTGACACGAGAGGCGCTGGCCGATGCAGATACGCTCGATCTTCCCGCCAATTTCCATTACATTACAATCCAGGCAAATTCCGACCGGGTCTGGTCTCTGCTTAGCTTCGGAAGAGCATTAACTGCGATAGGTGCTAACCTCGCGCATGTCCAATACACAGTTCCTCCTTTTCTTCCTTGCCCTTGTGTTACGACCGTGCACGATATCAGCTTTAAACTCTTCCCCCACCTTTTTTCGCTGAAAGACCGTTTGCTGCTGAACATGTCTGTGCCCGGTTCGCTTCGCCGCGCCGATGCAGTGGTGACGGTTTCTTGGAGCAGCCGAAATGATATTCTGAAGGCATACCCATTCGTCCCACCGGACAAGGTATTCGCTGCTCGCCTTGCCGTTGGGCCGGAGTTTAAGCCGATGAGCGCGACGGAACAGATTGCGCGCAAGGATTACTTGGCACAGCGCTACAAAATTGATGGCGACTACGTCCTTTCGGTTGGTGTTCTGCAGCCGCGTAAGAATCTGCCGATGCTGATTGATGCGTTCCTTCGCGCTCGCAGTCGCGCTGGTTTTTCACATAAACTTGCGATCGCTGGAAAGATCGGATGGC
Source organism: Armatimonadota bacterium (assembly GCA_003134215.1). Lineage (GTDB taxonomy): Bacteria > Armatimonadota > Armatimonadia > Armatimonadales > Capsulimonadaceae > BOG-944. The sequence continues at coordinate 6,676 of PLAD01000063.1, read as the reverse complement.
TGAGTTTAGAGACGGAAAAGGCCATTAAGTCGGCCGGAGACAGCGTTTTGCTGCTAGGCTACGTTCCAGACGACGATCTGCCTCTGCTCTACGGCTGCGCAGAACTGACAGTTTATCCGTCCATTTATGAAGGTTTTGGACTTCCGGTTCTGGAAGCTATGGCCAGCGGCAGTCCGGTGATTACCGGCGACAACAGCAGTCTTCCCGAAGTGGTCGGCGATGCGGGTATTCTGCTTTCAGCACAGGATAGGACAAGCTGGGAAGAATCGCTCATCCGATTGATTGAAGACGCTTCATTGCGGAGTAAGTTGCGAATGCTTGGGCTGGAGCGTGCATCGACGTTTTCTTGGAAGGAAACTGCGCGAAAAACATTAGAGGTTTACGAACGGGTCACCTCGAAATAACGAAGCAGAAGATTTATCTATTTTAAGGAATGAAAGAAGGCTGTTATGGTGCAACTGACTCCTCCTGGAGCCATTAAAGTTTCCGTGCTGCACGGACCTAATCTAAACTTACTCGGCGTACGTGATCCTGACCACTACGGGAAGGACGATTTCGACCAGGTAAACAAACGGATTAAGGAGTACGCGAAGAGCATCGGTGTCGAAGTGCGAATCTTCCAGTCGAACAGCGAAGGCGCAATTATAGATGCAATACAGGAAGCACGGACCTGGGCTGAAGCGATCGTGATCAATCCCGGAGCATACACGCACTATTCCTATGCAATCCGCGATGCGCTTGCCGACAGCAGACTTCCGGTCATCGAGGTTCATGTCAGCAATGTTTACGCGCGTGAGGAGTTCCGCCGAAATTCGGTCATCGCCCCGATCTGTACCGGACAGATTGCGGGATTCGGCACCCGGTCGTATCTACTCGCGATCGAAGCAGTCAAAGGCCTCGTTGAGGAAAGTCACCGTTGAGCAAGTCCCGAATTGAGGCGGTCAAAAAGCTGCTGGAACCCGGCGACAGCCAGGTTGACGCCGTACTTGTCACAAACATCACCAATGTCGCGTATTTGAGCGGATTTACCGGCTCCACAGCGATGCTGCTGATCTCCGGCAATGAAAACCTCTTCCTCACCGATTTTCGATACACCGCGCAGGCTCGGGGGCAGTGCCCAGATTTTGAAATTGTTGATATCAGTCAACCGGATTCCCTCAAGGACCTCTTTTCGGAGCATAGTTCTCTGGCTAGAGTGGGTTTTGAATCAAACGATGTAACGGTCGCCAGGCTTGAGGGATGGCGCAAGCATGCGCCGGATGTTGAATGGATCTCTCTCGGCGCAAAAGTCAGCGACCTCCGCCTTATCAAGGATGAGGATGAGGTCGGACTGATCAGCCATGCCATAGCGATAGCCGAAGATGCATTTTCTTTGATTTCACCGCTCCTGGCTCCCGGAACGTCGGAAGTAGAACTGGCTCTTGAGCTTGAGTTTGCAATGCGCCGAAGCGGGGCCTCCGCTGCCTCATTCGACATAATCGTCGCAAGCGGAGAAAACGGCGCTTTTCCGCACCATCGACCCAGTGACCGTGTCTTTGCCGAAGGCGACCTGGTAACGATCGACTGGGGCGCCAAATATCGAGGATATTGCTCTGATATCACACGAACCGTGCTTATCGAAGCGGCTCCTACCGAGAAGCAGCGTGAGATCTACAAGATCGTGCTCGATGCCAAGAACCTGGCGATCGCAGCCATCGCTCCCGGCAAGACCGGTAAGGAGATCGACTCGGTCGCGCGCGACTACATCGCGTCCAAAGGTTACGGCGACTACTTTGGGCACTCCCTGGGCCATTCACTGGGGATGGAAGTACACGATGGCGCCACTCTTTCACAAAGGGCCGATGAAGTCATTTTGCAGCCCGGCATGATCACAACGGTCGAACCTGGGATCTACATCGAAGGCTTCGGCGGAATTCGACTGGAAGAAGACGTCTTGGTCACTGAACACGGAACGAAAGTTCTGACAAAAATGGCCCCTGCTCTGAGCTAAGTCCCGCAGGTATACTTTCGGCGTGAATTACCCGCAATCGGTGTCGTACATGCAGGGTCTCCTGCGGTTCGGCGAAAAGTACGGCAATGAACGGCTTGAGGAACTCTTGCGCCGTCTGGATTCCCCTCACAAAGAATTTCCCGCGATACACGTTGCGGGAACCAAAGGGAAAGGATCGACAACGACATTCGCCTCGTCGATACTTCGCGCCGGGGGCTTCCGCACCGGGTCCTACCTCTCCCCATATGTCTACGACTTGCGAGAGCGTATACAGATCAACGGGGAAATGATTCCCAAAGACGATTTCGCGCGAATTGTCACTCGGATAAAGCCGCATATCGAGACTGTCTCGGACACTCCCCTTGGACACACGACAGAGTTCGAACTGAAGACGGCTGTCGCCTTTTGCTGGTTCGCCGAGCAGAAAGTAGACTGCGCTGTTCTCGAGGTCGGGCTTGGCGGTCGTCTCGATGCAACAAACGTTATCCCGCCTCCTCTGGTAGCTGTGATCACGAATATTGGTTTCGATCATGTCGAACTACTCGGCGATACGCTCGAACAGATAGCCGGAGAGAAAGCGGGCATCATAAAATCAGGTTCGATCTGTGTCACAGGTATCGAGGGCGGTCCGGCGCTGAACAGAGTCGTCGAAGTTTGCCGCGAGAAAGCAGTCCCACTCTCCCATGTTCAAGCCGGACGGGAGTGGTGGATTGAATCGGACCGATCACTCGGTATCAAAACTGCAAGGCGCCGGCTATCCAATCTGCATCTATCGATGCGCGGGCAATACCAATTCGCTAATGCGGCTATTGCCTTGTGGGCGGTCGACTCTTCGCCGTACATAATCGATGACAATCGCGTCCGCGAAGGGCTGGAACATGCAATTGCCCCGGGCCGTTTTGAGGTGGTCCAGGAAGCAGATCCGACTATTGTCCTCGATGCCGCTCACAATGAACTAGCAGCACAGGTTCTGACAGACTCGCTAATCAAAGACTTGTCCGCTCATGAACGGCCTGTGGTGCTTGTGGTCGGAATGTCACACCGACACGAGCCGATTGAACTCCTCACACCCCTCCTCGGAGGATTGAAGCCAGAGTTATTCTTGGCAACGGAACCGTCGTTTCGGCCGCGCCCAGCGGCCGAACTGGCTGACACCGCCGCACAAATTGGTGTGAAAAAAGTCGAAGTTTCGATTCCGGCAACTGCGGCCGCCCGCCGCGCAGTGGAGGCGGCAAGACGGCTTGATAACGCTCTGGTATTGGTGACGGGCTCTTTCTTCACCGTTGGCGACTTACCCCCGGATTTCTGGCGGCAAGAGCCGCTGCCGCTATAACCTACTCGGGCAAAGCAACTGCCTGAAAAAGGGACTCGTAGGCCGACCTATACGACCAGGCGAGATAGATCTCCAGCGCAGTCACTACTATTCCGGGCGGGATTCCAGCAGGCGCCAGGAATATGTGAAAAGCGATGATGTTGACGATGACAGGGGCAATGAGAACAAGTGCCAGCGGCACAAATCGGTTGCACAGAAGCAAAATGCCGACGATCAGTTGAGTCGCGAAGACCACGGGGAAGAAGTACCCGGTTTTCATCATCGCTCCGGCAAAAGCCATCTCTCCTTCCGGCATCGGGCCCTTAGGATTCGGTATAAAGTGGAAGAAGCCATTTAGTCCGAAGATAAGAAACATCAATCCCATTAAGATTCTCGCGATCAGCGGTCCAAAGGGCATCTTCTTCGCAGATACTTTTAGTTCGTCAGTCATTTATAGGTTCCTTATAGCCGAATCAAATTTTCAATAAACATTCGGCTTCGACTAAAGATCATAGACAATTATCATGACGTAAATAACGATCGCGGTGCTTTAGATCGACGTTCACTGCCCGGAAAATGGGCAAATGCAGTATAATCATCACGATTTCTCCGAAAGGAATGGGTTTTATGACACCGCAGGGCTGGCTGACAGCGGGCGTGACGCTGCTCTCAATCGCAATTACTATGACGTTTTTTTACATGACTGTTGCAAAGACGCCGAAACATGGGTTCTTTTGTGTCAAGTGCGGCAAAGAACTTCCGGCTAATTCGGTACGATGTTCCGATTGTGGAAGCGATGTCGCAAACGCCGACCAGATCATCTAAAAAAACCAATTTTTTTGTTGGTAAGACTATCTTCTGAGCGAATAATCGTGGTATGATCTGTTCGCACTTGTAGTGATCTTACTGGTTGAGCCTTACAGCTTAGTTTGCTGGTTAAGACAGACGCACTGATCGCAATCCGGTGTTAGGAGCCCTACCAGGACGGATAGAATGACGGGCGACCGGTGTTCCAGCAGACCCGGCGCATGAAAGTCGTTGTTCACCATTTCCGCTGGTATTCCAACACACGATACGAGAGCGCTCAATCCGTTCAGATATTCGATGGGTGTGTATTAAAGAAACATTCCGACCTAGCGCAGTTTCGCGCTAGGTCGTATTTTTGGTTGTTTCGAAATACTTACTTTTGATCTCGTTAAGGAGGCCGTCAGACGCGGCCGCGACTAAATCGTATACTCGGTCGAATTTGCCATCAAACCAAGGATCAGGCACTTCGCGAATGCCCAAAGCTGGCGCATACTCTAAAAACGGGCGCACGACCGCAGTTCCAGTGCCAATGACTTTCACACTGCGCAGATTTTCGTTATCCATCGTCAGAACATAGTCGAACGCGTTGAGATCGGACGGCTCTATTGTTCTTGCAATATGGAAATACTCTATCTGTTTGCGTGAAAGCAGTTCGGTCGTACCGCGGTGCGGCGGGTCGCCGGTATGCCAGCTTCCTGTTCCCGCAGAATCGGCTTCGATCCAATCCGAAAGCCCAGCCGCCTTCACCTTGTGTGCGAATACCGCCTCGGCCATCGGAGATCGACAGATATTGCCAAGGCAGACGAATAAAATACGTATTTTTTGCATAAAGCATTATAGCCCGAGCAAAATCCCTTGATTTTTAAGGCTAACAATAGTATCCTTGACGTAAGTGTAGAAACAAGAGAGGGTACACATGCCGGCAATCGCGAAAACTTCTGAAAGCGACGTTATAGACGCGGCGCGCTCAATTATTGCAGACTGCGGAATTGACGGAATCACGCTGCACGCCTTGGCGGATTCAGTGGGCATCAAGGCGCCGTCGCTCTATAAACGCTTTGCCGGACGAGAAGAGATAATCCGTCGCGTCCAGCTCACCGAATTTACCGACTTAGCGCGAAATATTGCTGCGGAAACCCTGGATCTACCTCCTCAGGATGCCGTCCGCACCATCGCCCGGATCTATTGGAACCTATCTCTGGAGCGTCCACGCATCTATGAAGCGCTCTTTAGCGGCGCATCGATCACCGAGCCGGAAGATCTCGCAGTGCGGACAAGCGCCATGCTGCCGATCTTCGATGCATGCCGCGCGTTGGCCGGAGCGGGAGTCGCACTCGGCGCCGCGAGGACTGTCACTGCTTATATCCACGGCTTCATTACGATGAACATGGCGGGAGTATTTCAGCAAAGCCCCGGCATCGAAGGCAGCTACTACTTCGGGCTGAACGCAATTATCAAAGGGATCGCAAGCCCCGCCGAATAAGCTTGCAGCCTTATTGCAGCTAGATCTCGCGGTCCGGAGTATCTTCAGTTCCTGGTGCTGAGGGTGGATCAGTCGGGAGCGGATCCGGCGGAGGCATCTCAAAACTTGGAGGCGGCGCATTGGTCGCTGCAGCAGACGGTGGTGGAGGCCAGACGCCGGGAGCTGCAGGCACTGGTTCGACCGAAGCGCCGGGCATCCCAATCATATCACGGTAAGCGAGAGATGTCGTAATACACATCATTGGCAGAGTAACGAATATGCCGATACAGCAGACAGCGCTTAACATGTACAGCAGGCCGAACACGAAAACGAATCCGGCTGCCGTGAGCCAGTTATTTTTCATCGCGTTAAATGATTTGGAGAACGCATCCGCAAATCCTACACCATCAGCCAGAACGGCTAAACCTGGATAGAACAAACCTGTGACGACAAGGCAACCGACAATGAGAGCTATCACACCTAGGTAGGAAAGAATCGTCAGGATGAGCATGTAAACGATGTAATTTACGATTGTGGCGCCTCCGGAAAAAAGGTCTCCCAGGTCGATTGACTGACCCCGGACTGCCTTGTTTGCCATCGAGAAGACTCCCCCGTACAGAAAACCGTTCACCGGAAGTCCGATCAGGACTGAGAGACCCATGAAAGCCCAGTACGTCGGATACGTATATACAGCGAACGGCGACGCAGCCGTTTCCGAAGGTGTTAGAAAGGGTGAATGGCCCGAAAGAATAAATACGCCTTCGATAACAACAGAAATGGCGGCGACGATCAAGATGAAAATTAGGGCGGTCAGCACCCATGTCCCGGCATCTCGCTGAAATATCTTGAAGGATTCGTTAATCCAATTGAAATTAACTTTCCGTGGGTAGTTCGGGTATTCGGCAGCAATCATAGTATGGTCCCCTTTATCCGATAGCTAGCAAGCGACATCGCTGTGGGCAAAGATATGTTCGCGTGTTACTTAGCCTTTTCCTTCTGTAATTGACGTCGTTGATTCTAATTCCTTAGGGGCGGGGTTACGAACATTACCGAAGCCCGCAACAGTTGGGTTAGGTATACTGTTTACCTATGACAGATCCTCGCC
>PLAD01000197.1 GCA_003134215.1 Armatimonadota bacterium | reverse complement strand
AGACTGGTGTCGGCAGAGTTGGGCAAGAAATTACAGAGCAAATCGGAGTCGACAGTGTCGGGCAAGTGGTTACCTTGCATACCGGCGTCGGCTGCGGGCAAACGGCTGGAGTTGCGCAAATAGGAACGACAGGAGTCGAACACTTGACTGTAGGCGTCAGGCAGGACAGGATGGACGACAATGGCTTAGAACATTGCGACGTCACCGTAAGGGTTGGTCCACAGACGGAACTCAGAATTTTGGTGTTAGCTTGGGCGATGGACGGTGTTGCTATAGCGAGAGCGACCCCCAACGTCATAATAGCTGGCTTAAAATGGTTTTTCATATACTTCAGATAATCCTTTCGAACAGCAGATGACTTGCCGTCGAAAATTATTTGAAGCGAAATACATACCATTGGTATGTTTTTTAGTTTGGAGAGCTAAAAACCGGTATTCATCCGTGGGAAGCAAGGATAACGCGATTCACGCTCAAAATGGTAAGAGTTAAAACAGGCGAGCGGCTATGGAGTCGCAAGCGAACACAGCTCCGTTTTCCATGCGCACCAGTCGCCCGATGGTCTCAGCGCGCCGAGAATAAGCCGGATCGTCCAGCAGGGCTGAAAGTTCGACCGCCGCTCTTTCGCCATTGTACCGTTCACGACTGATAATCCTGCCTACCCCGAGTCTCCTCACGCGAGCGCCATTGTCAGGCTGATCGAATGCGTATGGCATAACCAGCATAGGCTTCCCCGCGCGGAGCACCTGAGCGGTGGTGCCGACTCCACCCTGATGAACTACTGCGGCGCACTTTGCAAAAAGCTGTGAATACGGCGCGTACTCAGAGACATGGACGGTCTCGGGCAAATGCATATTCGGTCGGTTTTCCGCTTGTCGACCTATCAATAGTACGGCTCGCGTTCCTAGTTTGACGGCCGCTCTGACACTTTCAGTGTAAAAACTGCCGGCGTCCAAAACCGCCGCTGAGCCGAGGGTAAATGCAATTGGCGCCGGCCCAGACTCCAAAAATTTATCGAGCTCAGCCGAAAGGCCCGGTTCAGGACCGGATCGATCGTAAAACGTAAAGCCGGTCAGCACAGTATTCTTCGGCCAATCCGGCTGCGGCGCAGCGAGCACCGACGAAAACAGCGCTAAGTTCAGCCAGGGGGAAAATTGATCTTTTCCCATTGGCCTGCTTTGCACCGGAAATGCGCCCAGTTCACTGCTAAAGCGGCCGACTTCATTAAACCAGGCTTGTAGACGAAGCCTGACCAAAGCGAAGAGCAGCCTGTATATGCGTGGGCCAAATCTCTTTAGTTTGCTGACCCACGGAGCAGGCGCAAGATGCGGAGGATCGTAAGCTGACAAGATGACCGTCGGTGCAATTACAACGTATCCCCAAGGAATTTTGTTGACGTGAGCAACGAGAGGGACGGCAAATGTCAGCGGATGCCCGATGATGGCATCTGCTCCTTCGCACGCCAACAATAAGTCCTCATAGGACTCGCGGATTGCTGGAACCATCACCTGGCGAATAAGGAACTCCGGTCCTCGCTTCATATCCATGATCCTGGCAACAATCTCTGGTCCGTTGTCTTTCTCCGGAAGCTCGGGCCGTACAGAGGCAAAGACCAGACCTTCCGACTCGACCTTCTCTCTGTACGATTCACTGGTGGCAATCACGGCGACATGACCCCGACGCTGCCATTCGACTGCCATTGCCAAAAACGGATGCAGGTCGCCAAGTGAACCGAAAGTAGTAAAGACGACACGTTTACGGGATATCACTGCCTAATTATGACCTGAATGCAGGGATCAATGCTCAAACTGAGCTCTATGAAGATCGTGATAGACTCCTCGGCGGGCAAGAAGCTCCGTATGCGTGCCGATTTCGCTGATTCGGCCGTCGCGCATTGCGACAATCTTGTCGGCGTGGCGTATTGTCGATAGTCTGTGAGCAATGATGAGTGTCGTCCGACCTACCATCAGTCGTTCCAACGAACTCTGAATGAGTTTCTCCGACTCACTATCAAGCGCAGAAGTCGCTTCATCCAAAATTAAAATTCGAGGATCGCGTAGAAAAGCACGTGTGATTGCAATGCGCTGCTTTTGACCACCGGAAAGCTTGGCACCGCGCTCCCCTATCTCTGTATCGTATCCGGCGGGAAGCGCCATGATAAAATCGTGAGCGTTTCCCATTTTTGCCGCCGCAATAATTTCTGCATCTGTCGCTCCGGGTTTACCGTAACCCAGGTTTTCTCGGATCGAACCGGTAAAGAGAATATTGTCTTGCAAAACCATTCCAATAGCATTTCGTAAGGACTTGATACGAAGGTCTCGCACGTCGGTGCCATCGATTTTAAGCGAACCTACCTTGACATCGTAGAAACGAGGAACAAGTTGAATCATTGTCGACTTACCTGCGCCGGACGGTCCTACAAAAGCGACGACTTCTCCTGGTTCAATCGTAAGATTAATGTCCTTCAGTATCACCGCATCGTCATAACCAAAGATAACGTTTTTGAATTGAATTCGACCCGGCGTCTTTGCAGCTAGCGAAACTGCGTGCTCGGACTCCTTTACCTCCGGCCGAATATCGAAGATTTGAAAGATCCTCTCTATCGCAGCCGAGGCGTTCGATATGACTGCCGCAAGATCAGTGATTCGCTGCAGAGGGCCGTAAAATGTACCCAGAAAGGCCCAGAACATCAGCAGCGTGCCTATGGTCAACCGGCCGTGCAGGACCTCAAGCGACCCTACCAGAATGACTGTAACAGGCGCGATAGTAGTCAGTAAATTGGACATCGCCATATTGAACGAGGAAAGCCGCACCGATGTCACCTGGCGGTCAAGGAGAGAACGATGAAGCTTGTGAAACGTGAGAACTTCACGCTTCTCCTGTGCAAAAGCTTGAACAACGGTAACGCCGCTCATCTTCTCTTGCACTTGCCCGGACATCTCCGAAAGGCCTTCCTGAACCGCATGTGACGCAATACGGATTCTCTGGCCGAATAAGCGAACACTGGTAATCCACAAAGGAAGTACGGAAAACGCTACGAGGGCTAGGCGGACGTCGAGGGTGAGCAAATATCCGCCTAAAATTAAGATGGACAGCGTATCCATCCATAGATTAGTGCAAGCGTTTCCGATAAAATTTTGCGCGAGCCCGATATCGCTGGTGAGACGCGAGACGATGCTACCCGAACGGTTCTTTTGGAAATAGGAAAGTGATAGAGACTGAATATGCTCGTAGAGGTCGTTTCGAAGCTTGAAAATAACATGCTGACCGCCGATGCCAGCAAGGTAGGCGCGAAAGTAGACCAGTATTCCCCAAAACGGCAGAAAAGCTAAGAGCGACCCGAGAAGAGTTTCTATGCGACTGCTCTTTGATGCGCCGGGACCAAGCACATGGTTAAGGTAGAGGTCAATCAGATCGAAGAGAGCGTTCGGCTTTGCCGCATGAGCCGGACCGGCCGATTCCCCTAATATCCGATCGATGACATATCCAACAGAAGTCGGAATTAGGTTGGGAACGAGGTATATGGTAACGCCGCATAGCGAAGCGACCACGAAGTAATATGTTGACGGCTTAAGATAGGCCAGAAAACGGAGCATCGCCTGCCGCTCACGAGCACCGTCACGAGCATACTCATCAGTGCGACGCGATCGGGCTTCGGTGATTACATCGATCCGAACGCGGCGCTTCGCGGGCTTACGAAAAAGATGCCGAATGCTCTTTCTTCGGGCCTGCTTTAAGTTAGGCAACTTCGCAGGCGCAATACTCAAGGGTCGTTCTTTCTTATAGGACGCGGGTTGCTTTTAGTTGACACGATTCTATTGTGTCACGGCAGTGGGGATAAGCAGCCACTACAGCGCAACCTTGTACGTTTTTCATAAGGGCATGGTCCGGCCTGGGTGACATTTTAATGAGAGATGTCAACTATACCGCTGCCGTCGGGTTCTATCAACATTCAATCAGCGCTGACCCAGAGAACCCCGAGTATCATTAGAAAGGCGCCATGACGTTGAAAGCAGCAGGAAAGGAGAACGAATCGTCGCAGCAAAGTGCGATCGCGGCTCAACTTTTGACGCACAACGGATACGACTAATATCCTTTAACATCAGTTACAGTAACGGCCGGATGCCGACAATGCCCTCATTAGGGTATACATTCTCGACAATTTCATGAAAGCTTAACGGAAGCAAGCGCTAATGGAGCACACAATTGTCGAGACGTTAGTCGTGTTCCACGATGAACGAAACATACTGTACTGAATAGTAGGATGTCATAAATGACCCGTACCTCCGGCTTGAATCTCGCCGCAGTTTTGATTTATTTCGGCTTACTTAACATTTCGACAGCAAATGCCACCACTAAAGGCCTCAATCAGATTGTTACACCTGACATTCAGCCGGATGGCACGCTTTCGGTAAGCTTTCAACAGGTCGACCCGAATGTGTCCAACAGATACCAGATCCAACTGGAGTATGGAATTACCAAAAGATTCGAAACCGCAGTCTTTCAGGGCTATTCGCCGAACGAGCAGGTATTGAACTCCGAGTACGGCATCATTCAGCAGAAGAGCTTTCTCCTTTCGACTGGATTTGCGAACTGGTCTACTCTCGGAACGGCTCCGCAGCCCTATGTCGAGGCAGGCTATATGAACGGTCAGACCTATTCGATGATCGGGGCGGTAGACGCGCCGGCGCAAGTAGGAACAGGGTATTCGCACCAACTGCAAAGTGTCTTAGGCTACGCCTATCACCTCGGGCCTAAGCTGCTGGCACAGCTCGACTATCAGGCGGGGGCGGCTAACTTTTCCACAGCCGGCTTTACCTATAGCATAACGCCTCAACTGCAGCTCAACCCTGCCATCTATGCAAGTAATTCTGTGCCTCACAAAGGTTTCGGTTACGTGGTTCTTACCTGGAACATTTCGGTTCATTCCTGAACCAGCTAATCTGACCCTATGGGACGAGGCGGCCAGACGCCTTCCGCCTGTGCCATTTCACTCGCAGCAATCGCAGAGAGTATCTTTTGTCGGTGCTTACGCGCGGCGTAGAGACGGAAAAGAACGACCGGCAACGATGATACGAACGGGGCTGCAAAGCACACTGCTATAACGGATCTATCAAAACGATCCAGCGGCGCAGGCTCCCCGGCGCCGGAGTCCAGGTTTGGAAACAGCGCGAACAAAGAAAAGCCACAAACGAGAAAAATTGCCAGTGGTAAATACGCCCAGAGGAACCACCTTCTTCGAGAGATACCTGCAAGTATCGGCGGCAAAATTACTAACATAGCAGAAAATCCCACCAGACCGACAAGGGTGCTGTAATCCCACCGCGTGCCATCAGGATCGACAGCGAGAGCAATTAAGAAGAGCGCCGCGGCAAGCAATCCGCCTAATCCCCCGGTGGCCCAGGCTCTTTTGTCCCATAATGAACTTTGGGCGNNTTGGGCAGAATAATCTCCTGTGTTTGGCAACGCAGCTACTCTCCTGGTTGGAACGGTAAGTTTGAGACGACAGCGCCGCCGTTCAAAGTTGCAAGCACCTTACCTGGCGCTGAGTATTCATTTCTGACGTAAGCCAAAGCAATCGGTCCAAAACGCGGCGAAACTGCGACAGAGGTGATGCGCGCGATGTTCTCGCCTTTTCTCTCGCCGTCTACTGCAACCAGAAGCGAACCCAACTCCAACTTTTCGTCGAGCTTCAATCCAACCAATGTTCGGTTGGTATGTCCGCGTGAATGAATCCTTGCAATAATCTCCTGCCCCATGTAGCAGCCCTTCGTGTATGAAATCGCGAAATCGAGACCTGCCTCCAACGGAATAATAGATTCGTCCAACTCTGCCCCCCACGCCGGCTCACCGGACTCGACCCGAAGAATGTTTGCCGTCTCATCATCGATCACATAAGTTTCGTCACGATTCAATATTCCGGCAATAGCTTCGTCAGCATCCCGTCTGTCAACAATTAAATCAACCCCAAAAGCGGCTCCATAGCGTCTTCTTAGATTAACGAAGAATGCGGGATTGTCGCTCTCTTCACCCTCAGCCCCACTGCCCTGGAGCGTAATCAGCACAAGATCCGCCGGCTGAATCTCGATGCGTTCCCTTACGATAAACCGTTCCAACGTTTTTTTGATTATTTCAGCGCGGCTTTCGTCGGTTTGAAGTAGTAACTTTTCTTCTCTACCGTAAATCGAAAGGTATGCAAGGAGGTGTCCGGTGTTATTCAGGAGACAGGCATCGACCTTTTGCCGTGGTGCTATCGACAGGACATCGTTCGAAACCTGGCCTTGAAGAAATTGCGTGCGATCCTTGCCCGTAACTTGAAGAAATTCAAACGGAAGCTTGCGCAGGCCGGCGCCCTTTACCTTTCCAATCACCGCCAAATATGCTGCTTCGTTCATGCATGGAGTATACCAGTGCCAACCGGTTCGGGAACGGCGCTCGGCTAGGCAGGTATAATGTTTCATATAAATTACCCGCTGAGAAAACAACCATGCCAATTTACGAATTTGTTTGCCGAGACTGTAAACGGTCTTTTGAAAAGCTTACGACCACTGCTGACCGTGACAGCGCCGAATGTAAGTATTGCGGTTCGAAAAAAATCGCACGAAAGATCTCGTTGACTGCTCCAGCCCAAATTAAAGCGGCGACAGCCATCAGCGACGGCTGCGGGGCGCCGTCATGCTGCGGCGGCGGTTGCGAAATCCCGAACTAGTCAGTCACGTGTAGCTTCCACGACTGGGAATTACCGTTTATATTGCACTTCGAAGGAGAAGAAGTTTAGTTGAGCAAGAAATTTTACGTTACAACCCCGATCTACTATGTAAACGGCGTCCCGCATATTGGAACAGCTACGACGACGCTCATAGCCGATGCGGTGATACGGTTTCACAGGCTGCGCGGCGAAGACTGCTTCTTCCTGACCGGTACCGATGAGCACGCGCAAAAAGTAGCCGATGCCGCGGCCGCGGCCGGACAATCCCCGCAAGAGTTTGTCGATAATATCTCCCTGCGCTTCGCGGAAACCTGGAACTACCTCAACATCAGTTACGACCAGTTCATCCGTACGTCGGATGAACGGCACAAATTCGTTGTTGCCGAGGTTTTTCGACAACTTCAGGCCACCGGCGACGTCTACAAAGGCGTCTAAGAAGGATGGTACTCGCTATCAGACGAGACGTTCTTTCGAGAAACCGATGTT
>PLAD01000375.1 GCA_003134215.1 Armatimonadota bacterium | reverse complement strand
TTCGGCAAGTCCACCAACTCCGTTATGAACACGGGCACTGCCGCTGCGGAAGTCTATCAGCAAGGGGCCAAATACGCGAATGGTGAGTTCATTCAGGTCCATCCGACCGCGATTCCAGGCATCGACAAGCTCCGCCTGATGTCGGAATCGGCCCGCGGAGAAGGTGGCCGAGTTTGGGTTCCCAAAGACCCAAGCGAGAAACGGCGTGGAGAAGATGTTCCGAAGGACGAGCGATTCTACTTCTTGGAAGAAAAGTATCCGGCATACGGAAACCTGGTTCCGCGAGACATCGCTACTCGTGAGATCTTCGATATATGCGTCAATCAAAAGATGGGTGTCTTCGGGCAGAACCAGGTATACCTCGATTTGACCGACCTAGACAAAAAGCTCATCGATGTGAAGCTCGGCGGTATTCTAGAAATATACGAAAAGTTCGTCGGCGAAGATCCGAGGAAGACGCCGATGAGGATCTTTCCCGGTGTCCACTACTCAATGGGTGGCATCTGGGTCGACTTTGCGAAATCGTCAACGGGAAGCCTCATTGAAGGCGATCCACGAAATCATCAGACAAGCATCCCAGGTCTTTATGCGGCCGGCGAATGTGACTATCAGTACCACGGCGCTAATCGACTCGGGGCAAATGCACTGCTTTCGTGCCTTGCGACCGGTTATTTGATTGGGCCCGGAGTAGTAAACTACGCGCACAACTTGAATAAAGCTGCGAAGGATCTCCCCTCCACTATATTCGACGGGGCCAAGAAGCGTGAACAAGATTATTACGAAAAGCTGTCCAAATCCACAGGAACCGAAAACAGTTATAAGCTTCATCAAGACCTCGGTGAACTTATGACAGCAAATGTGACGGTCGTTCGTGACAATAAGAAGCTGGTGGAGACAGACGCTAAACTTCGTGAATATCAGGAGAGGGTAGAGAAAGTTTCAATCCAGGACAACACAAGCTGGACTAATCAACTTGTCCCGTTTACACGGCATTTGCGAAACATGCTTGCGCTCGCGCGAGTAATAACTCTGGGGGCGCTTGCGCGCGACGAGTCTCGTGGGGCGCACTACAAACCCGAGTTTCCTGAGCGGAATGACCCGGACTGGCTGAAGACGACAATCGCTGAATACACGCCGGAAGGCCCGAAATTGAGCTACGAAGCCGTTGACATCTCGCTAATTAAGCCGCGCCTCCGAAATTACGCCGTCGATAAAGAAGATTCGGTCGCGGAAACAAAGAAGCCGGCAGCGGCGACGAACGGTAGGTCGCCGGTTGAAGCAACAAAACCGGAGAAGGTCGGCGCGATCTAATTTGAACGGCGCTGTGACGTTATCGGCTTTATACGGCCGTTGTTTTAGGATATGCGGTAATTGTTAACGATAGAGAGATTAGACAAGTGGCACAAGAAGAGCAGCTAACACTGAGAATTAAGCGGCAAAAGGACGATGAGTCAACCCCGTATTGGGAAGAGTACGTCATCCCTTATCAGCGGAATTTAAATATCATCGCGGCCCTTATGGAGATCCGCAAAGACCCGAAGACCAAATCCGGCGAAGGAACGACGGCTCCCGCCTGGGAAATGAACTGCCTTGAGAATGTTTGCGGATCGTGTACCATGGTGATCAACGGTAAAGTTCAGCAGGCATGTACGGCACTGGTCGATCAGTTGGAGAAGCCGATTACTATTGCGCCGATGACCAAGTTTCCCGTGGTAAAGGATCTTGTCGTCGACCGATCGCGCATGTTCTCAAATTTGAAAAAGATTAGAGCGTGGATTCCGATCGACGGAACTTACGACCTCGGGCCCGGGCCCCGACTTTCCGAGACCGAACGACAGAAGAACTACCACTATTCGCAGTGCATGACCTGCGGTGTCTGCTTGGAGGTTTGTCCTCAGGTTAACGAACACTCCAACTTTATCGGAGCTACGGCAATTGGGCAGGCGCGCCTATTCAACCATCACCCTACCGGTGCGATGAATAAGGACGAGCGCCTGGAAGCGCTGGCCGACCAGGATGGCGTCACTACCTGCGGCAATGCGCAGAATTGTGTCAAAGCATGCCCGAAAGAAATACCTCTCACTGAGGCTATCGCTGAAATGAATCGGGATGTAACGGTATACAAGTTCAAGAAATTCTTCGGCGGTTGATCGGCGCGGCAGACACTAATTAATGATCAAGAATTACTTGTCTCCCCGGCTGTTTTTTGTCTTCCTGACCGCGCTTTTTATTGCGCAGATGACTCCCGCAAACGCGCAAGTAAGCGAGATGACGCTAGACAACGGCCTGCGCATAATTGTCGCAGAATCCCATCAAGTTCCAATCGTCGCGGTTGACGTCTGGGTCAAGGCCGGCACTCGCCGCGAAAAACCCGGGCAGGAAGGTGTCGCTCATTTTCTGGAGCATGTTCTCTTTAAGGGTACGCCGACCCATCCGGACGAAGAATCGGTCGACGGTGCAATTGAAGACCTCGGCGGAACCCTCGATGCAGCGACATCGTACGATTGGGCGCACTTCTATACCGAAGTTCCGTCCTCTGGCTATCCGCAGGCAGTTGCGTTGCTTGCAGACATACTGCAGCACGCGTCAATTAAGAGCGATGCCGTCGATGAAGAGCGTTCCATAATCATCGACGAGATCGGTCGGGAATCCGACGACCCGATTGCTAGCCTGACCGATACCGTCAGAGGAATTTTCTACGATTCGAGCTCAGCATATGGCCGGCCAATAACCGGTTCTGTCGATGATGTTCGCAGCGTAACAAGAGACGAAGTCGCACAGTTTTACAGCACATACTACGTCCCTAACAACGTCACAGTCGTCGTAAGCGGGGATGTGACACCCACTGAAGTCGATTCGCTTGTCGATGAGCAGTTCCATAATTGGAAGCGGTCGATATCGCTGCCCGATGAAGGTTCGGCATTTGCGTCTCACTATGCTTCAGTTCCAACAGATGCTTCGCGAATTCACAAATACCTGACCCAAAGGGACGCCAACCAAAGTTATGTCGTGATGGCATTTTCCGCACCTAGCGTTTCCGATACGCCAGACGCGTGGACAATGGATGTGCTTCTAACACTGTTAGGGCAGGGACCGAACAATAGGCTTGACACGTCGCTTAGACAGAAATTGCATCTGGTCGACAGTATTTCAGCCGATTATCTTACACAAAGAGACCCGGGAGTCTTCACTATCGCTGTCTCCCTTCCTACGTCTAACGTCGACGTCGTTCAGGCTGACATACTCGATCAGGTACGCAAAGTGCGTGAAGCGCCGGTGAGCGATTCTGAGCTTCAGAGGGCAAAAAACGCTCTGAAGTCTTCTTACTTATTTGACGTTGATACCGATTCAGGGCATGCGGATTCACTCGGTTTCTACGACAGTATCGGCACATACCAGTACGACGTTCAATATCTCGATCACGTTTCAAGCGTAACCGCTGAGGCGCTTATGCAGGTAGCTCAGAAATATCTGGATCCGGATGCGTATACCGTTGCACTGCAGGTGCCGACTCCGGACGTTTCGACAGCATGCAATGCGCAGTCCAATCCCCGCCTCACGATGACAACAGCCTGGTCGGATCAAAAATGAAGATACTAACGACAGCCCTCTTCATGTTAGTTCTTGGTACGACCGCCTACGCCGACGGTTCTACTCCGCAGCTTGCAACTCTTGACGATGGTGTAAGGATAATCTGCCGGAATGAACCGTCGTCTAAGCTAGTCGCAATTACCGTACTCGTCCAAGCGGGATCAGAGCAGGAGAATTTGACCGATGCCGGCATCGGCAGCATGGTAGCGGATGCTTTGCTCATGGGAACGACAAACCAGGATTCCGATGCCATCGCTGAATCGATCGGCGATATCGGTGGAAACGTCAAAGCAATCTGGGAACCCGATGTCACATAAATACGAGCGTTGGTGCTTCCAAACGAGGTTACGGACGCAATTTATCTTATATGCGACGTGTTGAAGAACGCGAATTTTACAGATACCAGCGTTGAAAACTCTCGTCAAGATATGCTGTCGCGTATCCAGGAAAGATCGGACGACGTATTCGAGGCAACCAACGATCGCCTTCGCGAGTCGCTCTATGATGGCACTCCATTCGCTTTGCCGCAGATTGGAACATCTTCGACGATTAAGCGCTTGACCTCAGCCGACTTGATCACTTATTTTCGACGCTATTACAGGCCGGACAACATTACCATTTCGGTAGTGGGATATATCGACCCTTCAGCGGTGGTCAGTACTTTTGCCGGGAATATGTCAGACTTCGTGCGGCCACGTTCTCATCATACGCCTCCGCTTGTCATTCCGGAACCATCGAACTCATCCGATCCGATCATCGTTAAAAGTTATCGCAGAGACGTTACCGCTGGGTTGATGATGGCGGGTTATTTGGCGCCGGGAGTAGACTCGATGGACTATCCAGCTATGCTGGTTGCGAACGCGCTTCTCGGAGGCATGAAAACTTCTCTGATGTTTAAAAATCTGCGTGAAAAGAAGCTGTACGGCTACGAGGTAGCGTCCACATACACGACGCAGATCGGGCTGTCGGACATTACCGGATATATCCTGTATCCGGTAAGTGCAGTAGGGGCGGATGGCAAAACACACGTCGACCAGACTCCACTCGTCAAAGCCGCGCTTCTGGATCAATTCCGAACGATGACACAGGTTCTGCCGACGGACGAGGAGCTAGAGCGAGCGAAAAAGTTCGTCATCGGCAGCTATTTGCTTGCACATGAGCGGATCGAAGATCGCTCTTACTATCTTGGATATTCTGAGCTTGCCATGACGCAGGACGGCGGCTGGAAGTTCGACGATAGTTATGCTCAAGCGATTAATGCAGTCACGGAAAGCGACGTTCTCCACGTTTCCAAGAAGTATTTCAGCGGCGCTCCCGTAATTTCACTTCTGCTGCCGGGCGATCCGAACGCCGGCGTCGTCAATGACTAACTGTTTACCGATACCGAAACGTCCAACTTCGTCGTCGTTCCCTGGCCGTAAAAGGTGCACCAAGCGCAGTCCGCGGCATCTCTGCCTGTTGAGACCGTAATGAGCGCCGGCCTTGGCTGCATTTCGGTTGCATCGAAACTCACCCACCTGCCGTCCAGCCAAGCTTGGAACCAAGCATGGAAATCGGGCGGGTCAAGCTCCAAACAGTAGCCGGATACATAGCGTGCCGGTATCCCCATCGTACGGCAAAAAGCTATCCCCAAATGTGCGAAGTCGCGGCAAACACCAATACGTTCCAGTGCCGTATCGCAAGCTGTGGTCGATGCATTTGTGAAGTTGTAGCTGTATAGAATATGCTCGTTGATCCAGTCGCAGATGGTCTGGACGCGCCCAAAACCTGGCTTGGTTCGACCGAATTCACTTTGCGCCATCTGAGACAATCTGTCCGACTCACAATATCGTGAAGGCAACAGATAGTGCAAGATGTCCGGGGGAATTACGAGAGGGTCCGGAGGAAGCGGCTGTACCATCGGACCTCGGGTTTCCGATATGTCGATTGTCGACGTGTATTGCATTTTTACCTCGCCGGCCGGCAGCATGCCGCGTCGGCAAAGGTTTCCATAAAGATCCCGAAATGGCTCGAGAGGAGAAAATGGTTCGAGAGTTATTTCGTCCTGCTCACTTTGCTGATATCCGTCGATGAAGGCAGGTTCAATCTGGAAAACCGTCGGTACCGGCTCCGGCACCGAAAGTAAAGCGTCTACATTTACATTAAGTTTCACGGGTGAAAGTGTACCCGTGAAGGGTTCTGTT
>PLAD01000049.1 GCA_003134215.1 Armatimonadota bacterium | reverse complement strand
TTTGGCGTGCTTGAACATCGCGCACATCAACATTGGGTCATGCCATGATTGCGAGCACGCGAGAGGTGACCAAACCGCTTGATCTGCTCGGCGACGTCGACGACATCTGAGGCCTGTCGGCTTGAATAGTATTGGAAAACAAATTTCGGGAAAGCGCTACGTCCATGTATCCGTGCTCCCAATGCTCTCCCCAGATGACCATGACAGGGTCCGCAATGCTATAAGGCATTCCGGTCTAACGCCGGACAAAGAGTTTAACGTCGTACGAGTTTCTAACGATGGGGAGGAGGTGGCGCTTCTCGCTTATCNNTTCCGGTCTAACGCCGGATAAAGAGTTTAACGTCGTACGAGTTTCTAACGATGGGGAGGAGGTGGCGCTTCTCGCTTATCCTCGATTTCTCGATGATCCCTTTCCCGCTCTCGCCGCGAGTTGGAGATTTTATACTGCGAGCAATAGCGTGCGATTTCGGGATTATTCGCAATCATTAAATCCGCCTATTCTGCATCGCAAGGAATTATTGGTTTCACCCGACCATCCCGATTACGAGCGATTCGCCGCCCTCACGAAAGTAGCCGAATCCCTAGGGCTATTTGATGATCCAATTCGGATTGGGTTTCGTTCGTCCTGGTTGGAGCTTATCCGGTCCAAAGGCTACCAACTACGGAAACATGAGCTCCTGCCTATTGGCAATGAGACCCCGACCGACTTCGTTGCGCCATCCAGTGACGGCCCTATCGCGATTCAACGGCACCGTACCGCCTTGTCACGCTCGGCCCTGTCCGCACCCGTGCAGAGCCTCATTCGATACGGACTACTACATAAGGAAGTCACGCTATTCGACTATGGTTGCGGCAAGGGTACCGATATCGAGGGGCTCACGGCGCTTGGAATTTCGGCTAGCGGCTGGGATCCTTTTTACAGGTCCGCGGCTGAACTCGCGGAGGCGGACGTCGTCAATTTGGGCTTCGTTATCAACGTCATCGAGGATTTCGATGAGCGGGTGAGTGCCTTGCAAAGCGCATTCCGCCTCGCGCGGCAGCTCCTTGCAGTTTCCGCGATGCTGACGAGCAGCGCGCCTCCTGTCGCTCGGTCCTATCGTGACGGTGTACTCTCGAGTAGGGACACATTCCAGAAGTATTATCGGCAAGAAGAGCTGCAACAGTTTATTGAGTCGGTTCTTGACGAGGGGGCGGTTCCCGTCGCACCCGGCATCTTTTACGTATTTAAGGACGGTGGAGCGGAACAGAGATTTCTATTGGCGCGAGCCGGTGGTTCGGATCGCGTCCGACGCGTTTCTTCTCTGGAATGGCGCCGTCCGCGGGAAGCACCGGAGCGCAGACTTCGACAACCAAAGCCCAGTGTTGAGGATCCGGTCGAAGCGGCATTGGCTGATCAACTGTGGGCCACCTATATTGAACTAGGGCGGCCGCCTGAGGAAGATGAACTAAGTTACGCCACAGAGCTGATTACCAAGTTCGGCTCACTCGCCCGCGCTCGTCGCGTCGCGTTACGTCGCCACGACGAGTCGGCGTTAGTACAGGCCGCGAACGCGCGTTGCGACGATATAGCAGTAATGTTGGCACTGCATATGTTCTCGAAGCGCCGCCCGTTTCGAAGCTTGGGGATACATTTGCAGCGAGACATCAAAGCTTTATTTGGATCACTCCTTCGGGCGGAGGCCCGTGCCCGTGACCTCTTGTTCTCTGTCCGAGAGGTCGAACACCTGCAAGATGCCTGCGCGGAGGCGGCGTCGCAAGGGCTTGGTTGGTTAGAGAATGGTCACTCTCTTCAGTTGCATAGCTCCCTGGTGGCTCGGCTTCCTGCCATTCTGCGCGTTTATTTGGGCTGCGCCACCGCTCTCTTTGGCGACTTGACCAACGTCGATCTCGTAAAGATTCANNTTGATGCGGTTCGACGACTTTGTCGGTAACCCATTACCAGCGATGACCGAGCGGATCAAAGTTCGCCTACGGGACCAAGAAATGGATTTCTTCACCTATGGAGAAGCGTTCCCCCCACCGCTCTTGTACTTCAAATCGCGTTTCGTGAACGAGGAGTTCCCTAATTACCCAGAGCAGCGAGCTTTCGAGGAACAGTTAGAAGGGTTAAGGCTATTTGACTTGTCTGGCTACGGTCCCCCAGCAGAAACCTTCTGGGGGACTTTGCGCCGTGCCCGGTGGACCGTCGAGGGATACAAACTTGAACGCTCAACGGATATTCCGGCGCTAGCTGTCGCGTGCGGAGAACGGTTCACCTTTCGGGATCTAATCGAGTGTGGTGATACTTGGGAAAGGACACGTATAAACAATTGCCCGTTGACTGCTGACAGCTACAATGCTTTAGCAGACCTGGCAAGGCTAGTCCTCGATCCGGTTGTCGACTACTTTGGCAGTATCAAGCTGACTTACGGGTTTTGTTCTAGCGCACTCAAGAGGCTGATCGGGAGTGGTATAGCACCAGAGTTAGATCAGCATTGCGCCCATGAAAAAACGCGGACTGGGCGTTTAATTTGCTCACGCGAGGGCGCCGCAGTCGATTTGAAGGTGGAGGACGAAGATATGGCTGACGTCGTGAATTGGATCTCGATAAATACTCCATATGACCGGATCTATTTCTACGGGAGCCATCGGCCAATACACGTCAGCTACGGGCCCAATCATAGTCGGCAAATAGTAGACATGAAGACGGCCGCACAAAATCGCAGAGTGCCTCAAGTGAGGCGGCCCAAGCATTGATCTGCTTTCGCGCCTCACTCTCGTTTTTGTTTGCCTCGACTGTATAGGGCGATCAAGGTCAGCCAACGGACGCACGATTGCACCCTGGTGAGTATTCCATCGATCGTGGTCAGCGATTCCAGACCATCGTGGACAGTGCCGCGAAGTCGGCGGCGTCCGCCGCCGATTCTTTTCAGGTGTCAACGATGGGTTGATGGCACG
>PLAD01000208.1 GCA_003134215.1 Armatimonadota bacterium | reverse complement strand
AGCGGCGCGATGCTTTGTAGAAGCAAGGTGATGGGCATCGTCCCAGTTCGACTCCTTCAGCGATTCGCTCTTGTTCGGACGTAACATCGGATGCATCAGGCGGTCCGGGTTGTAGAGATGCTGCAGCGCAAGCTGCCCACGGAGGCAGCTCTTGCCGCCGCTGACCGGATGATATGGATTGCCTTCGATTTTATTGGCTCGTCCACCCAGAGTCCTGACATAAATTCCGCAGCCGGCGGAGCACATCTGGCAGGTGGACGCGTAGTACGCAGGAACCCCATCGATCGTCCCGTCCGGTTGATTTACATAAGGGTAGATCTTGTTCGATGCGCCGCCGTATTGCCCGGTCGCCTCTTCTTTCCAGATCTCTTCGTTTTTGCAGCCCGTCAGACCTGCGGCTGCCGCGGTTGAAACGACGGATAGCTGGATAAATGTTCGCCGGCTGATATCGGTCATAAAGAATCTCCTAGTAGTGGCACGTGTAGCAGTCCACGGCTGCCTGTTTCGGATGAAACTTCGTCTCTAACTTGCGGTGACAGGTTATACACCAGCCCATGTTCATTTCGACCGGCTGGTAGACCGTATACATAGCCCCCACGTTGCCATGACAGCTCGCACATGGCACACCAGCGGCAACATGCGTCGAGTGAACGAAATGAACATAACCCGGCTGTTCATTGATCCGCACCCATGGTATTGGTTGGTCCGCCATATAGTAGCTGCGTAGGATTTTGATCTGAGGATGTGTGACCGAAATATCTTTGTGACACCCCCAGCAGACCTCCTCGGGAGGGAGATTCGCGACTCGCGAGGTGGCTGCGGTCCAGTGACAGTAGGCGCATGGGATATGCAGCTCTGCGACATGCACATGATGGTAAAAGGCAATTGGCTGGGTGGGACCCGGCGCCCCGACCCAATCGGTCTTGCGGTCGTGTGTCATCTGCGGCCAATAGAAGGCAGCGCCGAGCAAGCCGGTAAACGCCAGATTAGTCGCGGCAAATAGTGATTTTCGCAGGATGGCGTTCAACGTGAATAGTTTCTAATGAACCGACATAATCTAGCAAAGGGCCGTACTAACGTGATTAGGCCGTTTACCCTGTTCCAGAAAACTGCTAAACCCAATTGGGCAAGTATTTGTGAAATTGAGTTAGTGTTTGCCAACTTTTGGAAATAGTAAAAACATGTCTGATGATCTGGCCCAGGGAATATTGTGTCTGTCTTTTATGGCGCCGGCCGGTGCGATCCTATTGTTCGCTATCGTGCGTAAAAACATCGGCGGAACGGACATCGACAACTCCGCACCAATTTTGGAAGACGACGAATCTGTACACGACACCGGGCGTCGCTCTAAACTCGCCCGCCGCGTTTCCACCGTATCTATCGCGTTGTGCCTGGCGCTGGTTGCAGGACTGACCATAGTGACGGTGCTGATAGCCGGTAATGGGACTGCTGCTGCGAGTGGTAAGTGTCCTCTAGGGTTTTAAAATCGATGGTGATATTTCAAGGCTCAGCAGATGGCATTTGGGAGATTGGAGTTTGGGTGAGCACGATTATAATGGCAGTCGTGATCTGGTATTTCGTCATTGTCGGCCGTGATCGTCCACCGAAAAAACAACGTCGAGGCCAGGATACTGTAGAGAAGTTCGGAGATATCGAGGAGAACCGGGCACCCATCCCAAAATTTTTGATCTACACCTTCGTCGGCGCCTTCTTGTGGGGTCTTGGCTATCTTTTTTGGACCGGGATTAACGGAGTTATGGGATACCGATGAGCGAACGATCGTTGATTAAGTTCTCGGCTAAAGGTCCGCCGCCCCTAACCCCTCTTGGCGAGTCCGGAGAGCCGAATGGCGACTGGGATTATCATCCGAGCCTACAAACAAACATCTTGGAACCAGATCAAGAGGGCCGAACGGTGTCAGGTCGGCCCGCAGATAGGAAGCGTGCGAGTGTTACAATACTTGAAGGTCGCATTACTAATGCCGAACTGGGAGACCGTTCGACATGGTTACTGATCGCATTGATGTGCCTTCTGGGATTGCTTATTGCCGGCGCGGCATACTGGCTGCCATATGGACGGCACGCTGATTTCCCACCTATAAAGGTTTATTAGAATGAGTAATTTCGCCGCATCGCTTGTTCAAATGCTGACTCGGCCTGCTGAGCCGGTGCGTGAGTTGGAAGTAACGAGATTGCGACTTTCCGCGGCAGTTTTTGCTTCTCTCGTTGCAGCATTAGTTCTGCTGCTCGCCTACTACCTGACCCTGGGACTGCTGCCGCCAACTTATGTTAGTCTCCAAGCATACCATCCAACTCACCTCTGGAATCAGCGCTTCGATATCGCGCAGTTCTTTGGCACACTGATCTTTCCTCCGAACGCTACATCTATAACATGGTGGATCGGGCTCGCAGCTTGGACTGCTCTCCTGATCGGTTTTGGGGCGGCCGGGTCGATACTTTGTTCCTGGTCCGTCAGAACGGCGACGGTTCCATTCGGCGCCGCAATCGGCGCAGCATTGTTCTTCATCCTAGGTTCGAGCGTGTCCCTCGGAAGCGGATTTAATCCTGCTGTTATGCGTCAGAACTTACCCGACGTCGGCTTCTTCTTTCTCGGTTGGACCGGCTGGGCAGCAATACAGCTTTTTGCCTGCTGCACCGCATACGGTCTCACTTGGGGAGCCCTGTACAGCAGATAGCAGCAATATTAAGTCATTGCTGCTGTGTAGACTTCTCCGCATCTATTTTCAACAAGTCAGCTTCAATAGCGCTGAGGCGTTCGTCCGAAAGCGACGATTCGGTATGATTGACGACGTTTAGCTCTACGAGGCGTTCTTTCAGAGAAATCAAGAATGGAAGAGCGGCAGAACATTGAGCGCACCCCTTGATATGTGACTTCGTGTACCACTCGGCGATTCCAGTAAGGTTGCCGTCGACATGAGCGGAGACTAGCGTCCGCATATGCGGGCAAGGTTTCAGATCGGTTGGATCAAATTTCTTCATTTCTTGAACCCATCGTTGTTCTTTATAATGCCGCGCCTCTGTGCAAATTCCTGCAGAAGATCGTGCAGCTGCATACGAGCTCGCGCCAACCGCGACCTGACCGTGCCAATCGGTAAGCCGAGTATGTCCGCCGCCTCGCTGTATTCGAGACCCTGCATATCTACCAGGGTGACTGTCAGGCGAAGCGGCTCGGATAGCTTAGCGAGAGCCGATTCTAGTTCTTCGTCGAGGGTAAACGCCAGAAGCCGGACACCAGGAACGTCTAAATTGCTCGTTCCGGCAGAATCTGGACCTTTTTCGGCGAAGACATTGAACGTCTCACTGTCGAGTTCGGCCTCCCACTTTTTACGCCTGCGATAGTCGTTGATGAAAAGGTTGGTCATGATCCTCATAAACCAGGCCTTCGCAGTTGCGACTTCAAGCTTGCCTTCGGAGGCTGCGACATAAGCTTTCAGTACAGTATCTGACAAGAGATCCTGCGACCGCTCTAGGTTCCCTAGGCAGAGCCGCCGGCTGAGCCGGACCAGATCTTTCTCGATCGATTTGAAAATACCAAGAAACTCCTGCCGCCGCATATCCGGATTGTCCGGTTTGTTAGTCACGTTTTTAACACCATCCATCATGTTCATCGGTTACAAACGGCAATTAATCGAAGTTCCATGGTGCTCAGTGAGTACTTGCTTACCTCGCAATGCAATGTTGATGAGGTTTATGACCGGACAGAGAACCGCCGGATATGGGTATAGACGTAGGGGGCGCATGGACTTTCGGGATTTGTACGACGGCGCCTTAGAACTGAGATCACTCATGACCAAGGATACACAGACATTGGTATTAGGCGCGAGCCTAATCTCTATCTTTCTCTCGATCTACCTTTTCATTACGGGGAAACGAGAGACCGGGATATTTATCGGTCTCTGGGCGCCGACGATTCTCGGACTAGGGTCTTTTTTGAGCAGCGCAGCCGAAAACATCGAACCCAACTCTTCATCCATCGCGTGATTCCTATGGTTGTGCCGAAGCCGCTGGCTCTCTCGTAGTCAGCGGCATTTTAGTGGACTATCATCGCGGTGCAGCCTGAAAAGTTAAGCTAAGCTTTTATCAATCTCCCGGGTTCGTGCCGTCAACAGGTCCTCGAGTATCGCTTGTGGCAGCAGGTTGTCCAATTTGAAATGAATGCTGCCGGAAGTTGTCTCAAAGGCTGTCAATTGGCTTGCGAGGTTGTCGATGACTTTCCCGCTGAAGGGGTAGAGGCTGATAAACTTTTTACGGACGACACAGCTTAGCAGCGGCTGTCCCTTGTAAAGAAACGCAGGCAGCGCATAACTGACACCTTGAGCGACTGTAGGAACGACAGATTCCACGATACGCTTGATCCGTCGAAACTCGTCCTGCTCGTCAGACGTTAGAGTAGTGATATATTCGTCGAACGGCTGGTTCATTCGAACTTTTCCTATGTTCAGAATGTATAGTAGAGAGCCAGCGGACACGTGCTATTACTATTGTTGCACAGCTGAGGAATATTTTTATGGCTACGACTGTCGTTGGAGAAGCTAAAGAGCAGCCTATTTCGATCAAAGTGGTCAAGAAGCATCACTTGTTGGTCCGTATGTCTCATTGGCTGAATATCCCTATCCTGCTGATGCTCGGCCTGTCTGGAATGTCGATCTACTGGGCTGCTCCCGTCTACACGCATACGCCCGATCCGACCACCGGAAATAACGATTACCTCGCCGACTTCGGGATGTACATCTGCCGGCATATCCCAATCTACCATCAGTACTCAATGCCAGCGAACTGGATCTACGACCATTTTAGTTTGGGCACCGGTCTCCTGGCAGATGCACTGAATATTCACTGGCTTTTCGCGTATCTGTTCATGGCGAACGGATTTCTGTACTTGATAGGCTTGATTTTAGGAAATGGCTATAAGTCGCTTTTGCCTCGGCGTACCGACGTCGGCGAGACTTTTGCAATGATTCGCTACTACCTTGGTCTTCTTCCGGCAAAGCTGCTGCGCAAACCGTGGCATCATCCGGTGATCAATTCCAAGTATAACGCACTGCAACGAAGCGCCTACTTCTCAATGCCGATCTTCGGGACGTTGTCCGTGCTTACAGGCTGGGCAATTCATAAGCCGACTCAGCTGAAGTGGATTGCAGCCCTTTTCGGGGGATACGATTATGCAAGAATTTGGCATTTCTGGCTGATGTGGATCTTCGCCGCCTTTGTCATTCCACATGTTATTTTAGTAGCAGCCGATGGCTGGGATACCTTCCGTTCTATGGTGGTGGGGTGGTCAGACCGTGTTACCCGACACGATGCGTAGTCATTAAATAGTTTTAGTTTGGCCGCCGTCCATATCGATGAGAGCGCCTTGAAAGAGCCGTCCCGAAGGGCCGACAACAAATGCTACGAGCGCCGCGATATCGTCGGGTTCACCTATCCGGTTGACTCCGGCTTCCAGCATTAGTCGCGCTTCGGCCTCGCCCAGCGATATCTCCGCTGCCTTCGCCGCTTTGGTAAGCCGGGCATCGTACCTGTCCGTTCTCACGGAGCCTGGATTAATCGCGTTCACCTGGACACCATCCCGTACTCCTGTGTCTGCTAGAGACTTAGTTAATGCGAGCAGTGCGGAATTGACCGACCCCCCAATCGAGAAATCCGGCCCCGGTGTGCGGCCGCCTACGCCGGCGATATTCACAATCGATCCATGGGTCATTTTCAGCTGCGGCCACGCAGCATGACACAGTCGAACCGCTCCGAAGAATTTCAACGCGAAGCCATCGTCCCAGTCTTCTTGAGTGAGGTCCAAAAAGTCCCCGCGTTTGGTTGCACCCGCATTATTGACGACAATGTCGATTCCGCCGAACTCAAGTAAGGCGACATCCACCAGAAGAGCTGCGGAATCTTCGTTGCGCAAATCCGCGGCGTAGTAGACCGAGGAACTTCCTATGGATGCGATCTGATCCGATACCGATGCAAGCAGCTTTTCATCGCGCGCGCACAGGACTATCGATGCGCCTGCCTTAGCGAGTGTTAGGGCGATACTGCGGCCAATGCCGCGGTTTGCGCCTGTAACGATCGCAGTCTTCCCACTTAACGTTCCCATCGGAAGGTTTTCCTCCAGCGTTCCGGCATAATTACTGTCTAATCAGTGAATCAAGCGTTTGACTAAATATGACTGTATGGTACGCGCATTTGTTCCGATTAATAAACTTATTTGTCGTGAGAATTTCGTGTCGGGTAAACTAAGCCAGTTTCCGAGGACGCAATACAATGCCGAAAGCTGCACTGGCTAATCTTGGCTGCAAAGTCAATCAATATGAGACCGAGAAGATCGCCGATTCTTTCATCGCGCGGGGCTTCGACCTTACCGATTTCGACTCGCCGGCCGATGTCTACGTGATCAACACGTGCTCCGTGACATCCGCCGCAGACCGAAAATCGCGCTCAATGGCCCGTCGAGCATCGCGGTTAAGCCCTGATGCAAAGATTGTCCTCACCGGCTGCTTTGCCCAGCTTGCGCTGGACACCAGTGAAGCGGTTGACGGTGCTTCGTTGCTTGTGCCAAATCGGGAAAAAATGCGAACAGCGGAACATACGTTGAACGCATTTCCAGACCTAGTCAGCTATTCCGGAGCACTGTCAATCGAGACAGGTCTTGCGAAGAACGTCATCGCAGTGTTCCCCGAAGAAGCTGGTTTGGTTCAGCTTTCAAGTCTGCGAGAGAAGCCGGAAGCGCTTCGCCGCACGCGAGCAACTCTCAAAGTACAGGATGGCTGTGAGCACTTTTGCGCTTTCTGCTCAATACCGTATACACGGAGCACAATGGCATCGCGCAAGTTATCCGCAGTCATTGAGGAAGCGAGGCAGCTTGCCGATGAAGGTGTCCTTGAGATTGTGGTTACAGGCGTTTGCGTGGGCGCCTACGACGATGGCACAGCCAAGCTTCCTGAGCTCATCCGTCATCTCAGCAAGATTGACAGTATTAAGAGGGTGCGCGTGTCATCCATTCAGCCGATCGAAACTTCGATGGAACTCATCGACGCAGTAGCTGAAAGCTCGAACGCCGCTGCTCACCTGCACCTGTCTCTGCAATCGGGAGACGATCTCGTACTCAAAGCGATGCAGCGTCCATATGATGCGGACTACTTCAGGGACCTGGTAGCCAGGATACGTCAGCAGATTCCAAACATCGGCCTGACCACCGATGTGATTGTCGGCTTTCCCGGCGAGTCAGACGAATGTTTCGAGCGATCCAAAGCATTTTGCGCCGAAATCAACTTTGCGCGAACTCATGTGTTTCGCTACTCGCCGCGACAGCGCACTTTTGCCGAGCAGAACCTTTTCGATTCGGTTCCGCACGCAGTCAAGGAGGGTCGCCACAAAGAGCTTTCGCTCGCAGCGAAGGAGTCGCAGCGATCTTTCGCGTCACGATATATTGGACAAGTTGTCGATGTATTAGTGGAGGGACGCGGCTTGAAAGAAGGATTTCTTGCCGGTTATACAGGCAACTATATACGTGTTCATTTCCCTGCACATTCTGATGCGCACCGCTCGATGGTCAAAGTGATCATCAATGAAGTCAATGAAGACGGTGAGGCGCAAGGAACGATTACGGGGCCGACGGAGAGCTATCTATGAGCAGCTGCATATTCTGCAAGATCGCGGCGAAGGAGATTCCATCGCAGGTGGTATATGAAGACAACGACGTTTTAGCGTTCAACGACTTGAATGCTCAAGCGCCGGTGCATGTACTGGTAATCCCCAAAAAGCACCTGTCACATCTCGACCATGCGGCCGCCGAAGATGAGTTGCTGCTCGGCAGGCTGCTCTCCGCGGCGGCGAAAGTTGCCAAGTCGACAGCTATTGCCGAGACAGGATATCGTGTGGTTACGAACATCGGCGTCGATGGCGGGCAGTCGGTCAGCCATTTACATTTTCATATACTTGGCGGCAGACAGCTTTCCTGGCCGCCCGGATAAGGCACAACCGCTTAAGCGGCGCTTGCTGTCTGCATTTCCGCTTGTTCAGTGCTTCGACTCAGCGGTGACCTTCGTCCATCGCAGTTCACTGTCAGCCGCCGATCGATTTCCTCAGCAATGGCTGACCCAAGTGAAGGATACTCTTTGCTTCGCTCAAACAGGTCGGTCAACTCAGCCAACGGAAGGCGAGAGATAAGCAGCGAGTAAGTCAATTGATTTTTCTTCAGCATAATCTTTTCCTTTAATAAACGGAAGGTCAAGCCGGCCGCAACTTGCGATAACGTGAGCGAACGCCTTCCATGGTCAAGCCGAACAGGCTATAAAAAAACCACAGCACCAGGGAAAACCCCGACATGATTAGCAACAGAACCGGTCGTTCGACAGCTTGGTGCGCGGCATGGACAATGGCTCGAAGGTGGAAAACCTGCCAGGAGTTGAAACGGTCTACCAAACCAAGATAGACCCCCAGCGATATCAGAAAAAAGAAAAATGGCCGAACATACCACGGAGGGTTAAACAGCATATCAAGTGGATAGATCGAAAGGTAAAAGCAGATCAGTCCACTGCCGGAATAGCAGATGTAAAAGGCCGAGCCGAGCATTAACTGGAGCATCTCTGAATGACTATGCCGCGACTGAAAATACGTATTTGGAGATCTGAGCAAATCATCAAGGTAATGCCGCCACTCAGTAATGAGGTAACAGGTATTGGGCAGGAACGCCAGCCAGACAATTAGCATCGGACCCCACAACAACCATTGTACGTGACCACTGCGGCGCTGTCGACGTACTCCTGCGAAGATAATGAGGGAAAGTATGACCGGGATGACCGCAAGAAAAAGGTTCCAAACGACGCTGTGCAGCGGGCGGACGAACATGAAACTATTTGCCGCGCCTTCCGGACTGGACAATGCGCTCTAATGCATTCAAGTATCTGTCGAAAGCTATCTTTCCTTCTTCGGTCTCCTGGTACGTGGTATGGGGCTTCTTGTGGAGAAACTCCTTCTTCATGCTGACGTAACCGGCTTCCTCGAGCTTAGCAAGGTGGATGCTAAGATTGCCGTCAGTCAGTCCCAGGGCTTCCTTGAGAAAGCGGAAATCAGATTCGCCGCGCGCTACCAGGGCCGACATAATTCCTAGCCGCACCTTTTGATGGATGGTCTCGTCGATATCGTCGAGGCTAGGACCTATTAATGATTTTCCGTCTGTTGCAGGCATCGGTCCCGGATTACCATTCACGCCGGGTAATACCGGTGAAGACGCCGTAGCAGATGTGAAATGCCCCGAATGTCACGCCCATCATCCAGAGACCAGATATCGGAGGAAGAAAGAGCGTAACCGCCCCTGCTAACAAAAACGACCAGCCGAGAAAGATGACCGGACGGACCGAGAATAAACCCACAGCGCAGATTGCAAGACCGTAACTGAGCATCCAAAATCCCCAGATGTGCGATATCATTCCCGTCGCGAGTAAGTATATAGTAAATACGCTTCCCAGAGTGAAACCTGGCGCCGCGGCCTGAATTAAACGAGCGCCAAGGCTTGAGAATACGTGTTTTCCAACCTCAGCCGCCGCTCGCTTATTCATCAGGAAATCGGTTAACACGGAGCAGAAAAGTACGGCAAGCCAAATAGCAGCAAGTATCCATACGTGGTTTGCCTTTAGCGTCAGTTCAGCGCTGCCGTAAGCGTAGTAACGCGTTAGCAAAACCCCAATGACCGCCCAGGTCCCAACCAGGAGACCTGATACTCCGGACAAACTGGAATGCTTGGTCGAACGCTCCATAACCTCGCGGATCAGGCGAAGGTTTTCATAAGCCTCTTCGAGTCGAGGCTCTTCTTCTTCAAGTGTATGTAACATCTGTCCCTCTACTTTGCGAAACAAAGCTCTTGGCGAACAGTATGACTTACACTTTCGCCTTTGTCAAGCTAGGGGGAACTGCGCAGAAGCCGGCAATCGAAAAGCCCCCCTGCTAGTGCTCCGGGCTTGGCTTGAAAAACGACTGTTATGCTGGTCTTTCCAACTGTCAGCGTGGAAGGTATCGCGTAATCGACAACATAAGGGTTTCCGGGATTATTACGGTCCAGAGTTTGAGTTGCAATTGCCGTGTCGTCGATCAATATATCGAAAACGCGTCCTCCGGAATCGTCTCCCCAATACGTGCATTCCAGATCATAGCTTGTGTCTGTTTCAAGCTTGAAGACGAAGGAGAATCGGCCGCCGCCGAAGGCGTCGCGCCAGTTCCTGCCGCCGGACACTCCAGTGCGTGAATTCTGAGACTGAATGTCATGATCTACCTCGGATTGCTGGTTTCCCGGAAAAAATCGGTCGACTGTCCGTGCATCAAGCTGCTGCTGCGCACGCTCTTCAGCCTCTTCGGCAGATCTTTGAGCCTCATATTCTTCAGGCGTGTATACACTCCAGTAGATATTCATGCGCTGGTGATTCAGCCGGTAAAGTGGGATTAGCGTGATATCAGCAGGCTGCGCCAAACCCGATGTTTGAAAAGTCAGCGGCGCTGCCCCGGCGGCAGGAAGGATCTGCGACGCGATATCGGAGTTCGAAGTGACGAAGTCAGCGACTCTCAACGCGGGCAAATTGTCGTAAGGCGCTTGTTGTCCAGCGATATCCGGCAACTTATCCATGCCTTTCGTACCGAGCGCGCCGGCGAGAAGTGTCGGCCCAAAGAAAATCGCTTGCTTACCTGGTATATGCGGAAGCTGCTTGCTGCGAATGGTCATAGGTATTTGGATGTCGACGACGTCTCCGCTTCGCCAGATACGGCTGATAGTAGTGTATTCGCCAGGTGTCACAGCCGCCGGATACGGGTGCCCATTTACGCTGACAGTCATGCCGTTAGCCCATCCCGGGCACCGCAGTTTAACAGAATAGGTTT
>PLAD01000095.1 GCA_003134215.1 Armatimonadota bacterium | reverse complement strand
AAATTACTGCAAGCGAAAGATTGGAAATAACAGGGAGTTGACAAAAGTCTTGCTGGTAATACCGAGCGTTCTCAAACGCGGAGTCGAAGATCTGGTCAAAAACGACCTGCATCCGACAATGGATTATTTTGCACTGGCAGCCGACCTGCGTGCAAAGGGTGCGGAAGTCCAGTTTTTGGACAACACGGATGTCGAAGGCTCAAAACTGCCTAATGATCTTGCCCTCGCGGTCAGGGCCGCCCAAATATCAAACAGATTCGATGCGGTCTTTACGAATAGCGAGAGTATCGCGATACCGCTGGCGCTTCTTTATCGGGTGCGGGGGAAACGACCGCGGCATGTGACGATTGCTCACAAGCTGACAACCGGCAAGAAGCGACTATTTTTTCGGCGTCTCAAAGTTCACAACGATATAGACCGGCTGTTCGTATACGCAGAGACACAGCGGGCGTTCGGCATACATTCCCTCAAGATCGACGCGGCAAAGATTCGTTTGATCCGATTTCATGCGGACTCCGACTTCTTCCGCCCGCAAGACGATGTCTCGATAATTCCCTCTCAGTTCTGTTCCGCCGGTCTGGAATGGCGAGATTATCCGACCCTGGTCGAAGCGGCGCGTCAGTTGCCGGAGTGTACGTTTAAGATCGCTGCAGCATCACCCTGGTCGAAGCATCGGAACGAACTTTCCGGACAGGAACTCCCGCCGAACGTCAGCGCCAGATCTTATGATTATCGCGAACTACGGGCGCTCTATGCCGAAAGCGTCGCCACCATAGTGCCGCTCTATGAAAATGACTTTCAGGCTGGGGTCACAACGATTTTGGAATCGATGGCGGTAGGTTGTCCAGTGATTGCGACCAGGACCGCAGGTCAGAAAGATGTCATTGTCGAAGGAGTAACAGGATTGTACGTTCCTCCTGGAGACGCGGATGCTCTTGCTGCCGCTGTGTCTCGACTTAATAAAGACGAAAAGCATCGTCAAAAGGTGGGCCGCGAGGCAAGAGGATGGCTGGTCGAAAATGCCAGTCTCAAAACATGGTCAAACACGATCGCCGATGATCTGCTCTCGGAGCGTCCGACTGTCGCAGTAATCTGATCGAATCGTCCGGATCGTCGGAGAAAATAGAAAAATTAGCGGTGATTTCCAGGTATTTTTACCTGGGCTAAGGTATTGTTGCAAGGTTTATTCGCCAATAACTAGGACTGTACTAGTAATTTTAGGTGGTGTGTAGTCTATGAAGAAGCTCATTGGTCCTGTTGCCGTTGTCGTCGCGATACTTTCCCTCATTGGAAACTTGTTCGCTTATTACCGGTATTCCAGCAGCCGTCCGATAGTCACGGTCAACGGCGTACCGATTACAAGGAAAATGTTCGACGATCGTGTCGACTACCTTTACGCTCGTCCTCTGCTCTCATCGATGATCTGGCAGCAGATCGTTCTGCAAGCCGCTGACAAGGAAAACTGTACGCCGACCAACAGCGATGTCGACGCGGCGGTTGCGCAGTTGGAGCGATCCAACCCAACGGTCGTCGACGATGCACGCAAATCTGATCCAGATCTTCTCATCTTCAAAGACAATCTGAAATCCAACCTTGCGCTACGCAACTTAAGACTTGTTGGCGTTACTGTCACCGCCGCTGATGTCCAGGCGTATTACGAGCACCATAAGGACGACTTCCAGCTTCCGCAGCAGACACAGACGACTCTGGTCATAGCCAATAACAAGGAAGATGCGGAGACGGCCGAGCGCTTGCTTGAGAACGGAGTTTCGACCGCAGTGATTGCACAACAGCAGGGCCTGGGTGTAGTCGGTATCAATATTAAGTTGAACGAAGCGCTACCAACGTATGTTGGCCAAGAAGTACTCGGGATGAGTTCGGGAGAAGTTAAGATTATTCCGATCGGCGATGTATTTGGAATCGTCAAGGCGAAAGTTGTTTCCGAGCAAGGTATCCCGCCTTTGAGTTCGATTCAGGGTCAGGTGCAGACGGCGTGTGCCCTTGAGCATGCGCCGGCAGAAGTCGACGTCTTGAGAAAGCTTCGCAGTGAGTCTGTAATTACTGCTGATTCGAACAAGTATGCGGACGCGATCCCGGACGATCCGACATCCAGTGTCACTGCTGGTACGTTTGACAGCAGTCAGTAGTTGTTACTTCATGCCGGCGACATTCATTTGCCGGCTCTGTTTATAAAGTTGTCTGATCTTCCGTGAAATTACTATTTTCCACGCACAACCAGTAATAATACGTAAGAATGTTAACTCTATGCGGGAATAAGTTGATAAGGCGGTTAGCCTTTTTTATGCATGGAACAAATTGGCCTGCCAGTCGTCCTTTCAATTCTTATGAAGAGCATTTGTCTGTTGCTTGGCACAAGTTGTGCTTTTATTTTCTTTGACTGACTCCTATGTACACAACCGCAAACAGTAAGGTGGTTTCATCGGATGAGAGGTCAGATCAGGGCAATCGGACTGCCGGCGGATTTCCTTGGATTGCCGCTCGTGCAGCATTGTCCGACTATTTTCCATTTGCAATTTCCGCACTGCTGCTGAGCTACATCGCATGGCCGATGTTGACCTGGTGGTACTGGGAATACACGCGGCCTGAGTCGTATTACGCGCATGCTCCGCTCATACCTGCAATGGCGGCTTTCATGCTCTGGCATCAGAGGGCAAGACTTGCGGCAGTGGACAAGCAGCCCTGGCTGCCAGCGATTCTGGTTGTTGCACTTTCTGTCGCACTCCTGGTCATTTCGGTCAAGGGAGATATGCGGTCGGTAGAGTCCATCTCCTTTTTACTGACGGCATGGGGCGGGGTGCTGTTGGCGCTCGGACCGAAGTTTTTTAAGGCAGCGTACTTTCCTTTGCTGTTCCTGGTGTTGATGGCTCCGATGCCGGCGCCGCTTTTGAATGATTCGACTTTGCATTTGCAGATGTGGTCGACACAACTCGCGTCGAGGATATTAGATCTCACTGGATTTGCCAACACGCAGATTGGCAACAGGATACATATCGACAACTTCACGTTCGATGTCGACGTTCCTTGCAGCGGTTTCAAAACTCTGCTTGCTTTACTCACTTTTAATGCGTTCCTTGCCTACATGCTGGACGGATCGCTGTTTCGGCGTGTACTCTTATTTATTTTATGTTCTCCGTTGGCGCTGTTGATCAACGGAGTCAGAATTGCTCTCATTGGAATGGTTGGAGAGTGCTTTGGTACTCCCGCTGCTCACGTTTTCCACGACTACAGCGGAATTATCGTTCTTATGCTGGGGTTCGTATTATTGTTTTCTGTAGCAAGGTCATTAGGATGTCGAAAATTCGCCGGGTGGGATATATTCTGACCGCTGTACTAGCGGCGGCGGCTATCTCAGCGTTTGTCTGGAAGCCAAAACCACCATCCAAATTTGTGGGATTAACAGGGACGGATCTGCCGTTGGTCTTAGGATCATACAGTGGAGTCGATGTTCCTGTCGATGCAGCTACGCTCTCTGAAATACCATCGGCCGACATTATCCAGCGTCGTTACACCGCCGTAGACGGCAACGTGATCGATGTAACTGTCATCGGGGGTACTGGGCGTAATCAACTGCACGATCCACGCTCTTGTTTGGTCGGCGATGGATGGCAGATAGAAAATGATCACGTAGAATATTTGCCTGGTACATCTGGAGTTCCGGTGCGAAACTGCCAAATATCTAATACAAGTGTTCCTGGTGGAACGTTGAGCCAGAGCGATTTGATGTATTTGTATGTGGTAGACCAGCATCCCATTGCATCGGCTAGTACGATCCGCTGGACATTGTTGAAGAGCGATCTGCTCGAACAAAACGATGATCCAGTGTATTTCATTCGGGCGGTCGCCTCAGTGCCGGCGGCCGGAGCAGGATCAAACAGCCAGGTTCAAGAGCATGAACGCCTTGCTTCGTTCACAACACAGGTGTGGAAAGTACTTTCACCTATCATAGATCGCGGAGAACGGACATGAAGTGCTCATTCGGTCAAATCAAAATTGATGACGTCACAATGAAGGAAGCGGTCGCAGTGATCGTCCGGATGGCGCAGAAGTCGGAAGTGCCCAGGATTGTCTGTACGGCGAATCTTGACCACCTCGCGACCGCGCAATCCGATCCAGAATTCATGTCGATTTACGAACATGCAGATTTCGTCGTAGCCGACGGCATGCCTCTTATATGGCTTTCCCGATTTACCAATTGTAAACTTCGTGAGCGCGTTGCCGGCAGTGACCTTTTCTGGGAGCTCGGCCGCGCATCGGCTTCGACTGGCGTCCGTCTTTATTTTCTTGGAGGTCATCCTGGCGCAGCAGAGAAAGCCGCAGAGGTTCTTGTGAAGGAGCATCCTGGAGCACAGATTGTCGGCACTTATTGCCCGCCGAACGGGACATTGGACGATAAAGCGGAGCTCGCAAGTATCCGGCAAAGGATTGCCGATGCCGAGCCGGATGTTCTCCTCGTGGGCTTCGGTTCACCGAAACAGGAAAAGTGGATCGCAAGCTATAAAGACATGCTTGGTGTTCCGGTTTCTATCGGCGTCGGGGGCTCGTTCGATATGGCGGCCGGAGTGGTCAAGCGTGCTCCGCTATGGATGCAGCTCACAGGGCTTGAATGGGCGTTCCGCCTCATCCAAGAGCCGAAAAGACTCTGGCACCGGTATTTTGGTCGAGATCTACCTTACTTCGGATACCTTTTGGTCTCACTTATCGCAGCACGGGTTAGCGAAAAACTTAAAGGATCTGGATCTAACCACGTTTTATAGTGTCGCAAACGTTTTACCAGTGGACTCAGCAAGTATAATCACTATGTAATGTCCAGCGAACCGAGGTTAAAACAAAAAGAGCACGACCGCGAGGATCTCGAACAGGTCGAACAATTTCTTGTTAAGGTACGCCGACGATTACGTCTTGTTGAAGCGGTTCGACTGATTTCGCTCTGCATATTCGCATCTTCGGCTCTTCTCATCGCTGGTCGCATCTTTACTTTATGTGTCCCAACTGTGCACGCCATGCATACGTGGTTTAGTGTTGCGGCAGCCGCAGTGATTCTGATTCCGGTCGTAGTTGCCGCCCTTATTGCATCTACCCGTAAATACTCCCTTCTCTTTCTCGCCAGATACTCCGATGAGAAACTGGACCTCAAAGACCAGCTTGCGACCGCAATGTCTGTCGGCCTTTCGTTGATGCACCCGACTTTTGCTAAAATGGTTGTTGGAGATGCGGCCGTAGCAGCATCCAGCGCCGATGCCAAGCGAGTGGTGACAGTACGGTGGGGGCCCGCCCAGACGGCAGCTGTGGCCACTTTTGCGCTTGCGTGCGTAGTAACTGCTATTCCAGGACGTCCGTTATCGATGGCAAACATGAAGAAGCCGGAATTGCTGCCGTTCACCATCGGGGTGCCGACTGCTGCTCCAGTTCACAAGGTTCAGCCCATCCCGGCATCAACACCCAAGTTAATCAATCCAACCGCGCCCACTTCCAAAGCAAGTTCAGGTAAAAGCCCCCCCAGCAGCTCGGCACAAAAAGGGGCCGCTAACGCAGACTCCAAGGCAAATGCGCTGAGCGCCGCGTCCACCTTTGTGAGCCGGGCAAGCAGTCGAATAGGAGCTCAAGCTTCAACTTCCAAGAATGCAAACGCGTCGTCAGCCAAGAGCTCGTCCGCTCCTTCGGGCGCACCGTCGACATCCAGTGATTCGTCTAAGCCGGGAGCGCCGGCGAAATCAAATGACGTTCCTTCGCTGGGCGACAAACTTCGAGAATTCGCAAATCGTCTCTCCATTCGACCATTGACCAGCGGCGAGGAAGAGCAGGCTTCGGGCAGCTTAGAGAAGGTAAATCGGAAATTAGACGGTTTGCAGATGCCCTTGACCCAGCACGCGCTTTCGTCCGCAGAGCAAGACCTGAGTGACTCACAGCAGCAACAGGCAATATCCGATATCCGGAATGCAGCATATTTCGCAGACCACGAAGGCGCCACGCCGCCGCCGTCCCAGCCCGGCGACCAGTCGGCAGCATCTAAAGAAGCGGTAAGCGTGCCTGAGAAGAGCTCGGCAACCGCAGGCTCCGCCAGCCAAGAATCGAGCGGCAGTACCGGGAAGCAAGGACAGTCGTCGTCCGGAAAAGGCGAGAACGCCGCGAATTCGTCTGCCGGCGCATCCGGAACTTCTGCTGGGGCGGGCGGAAGCGGAAAAGCCCCTCACACTGGCCCTGGGGGTCCTTCGTCAAAAGGTCAGAGTGGGATTGGCTCCGGCGGTGGAACGCAAGTTCCGGGATTTGGTATACAGAGGCATATCGACCCCGGTCATGTCGCTAACCTTCCGCCGATCACTCTTCCAATCTCGCAAGCAGGTGGAAGATCGTCGACCAGTTATCAAAAGGCGGAAGGTCCGGGCGAAGCTGCGAAATCGACCGTGCCTTCTTTGAACCTGCGGCCTCGATTCGTTACACAAACGACCAGTCCCGTTGTTGGATCGGAAAGCCGGGTGCCTCCTGCGTATGCGGATATCGTGCGCCGTTACTTTTCGGGCGGGCAGGCGCCGCACTAAGCGCAGCTCATGCTAAGTCTAGCGAGCCAGGCAGCGTATCTATTACTTCTGCTCATCTTAGTACCCATTCCTATTTCTACCGATCGTCCTGTCTCGCGTAAGCCATGGTGCACGTACGCTATTATCTTTCTTAACACGATTGTTCTCTTATTGTTCGTACTGCCGAAGGTTGGAACACCGCACGAAAACGATGTCTTTGACCTTTATGGTCTCGCTCCACGTGAGCCGCATCTGCTGAACCTTTTCTCTTACATGTTCTTGCATGTGAGTTTGGCGCACTTGTTGTGGAACAGCGCTTTCCTGTGGCTTTTCGGACCGAGTTGCGAGGATGCTATCGGACACTTTTATTATCTGATTCTCTACATTGCAGGCGGCGTGGTGGCCGGGCTTTTGCACTGCGCAATTGTCCTCTTGTTTGCCGGCAACGCTGCTATTGCATTTGCGCCGATGGTGGGAGCTTCAGGTGCTATCTCCGCAATTATTGGAATGTATGCGCTCCGTTTCTATCGCTCGAACCTGTGCATGATATGGGGCTGCGCGCGCTTTCTCGAGTTGCGGACCGGTTCGTTTGAGCTTCCCGCGATCGCGGGAATCGGTCTTTGGCTGACACAAAACCTGCTTGGTGCGGTCTGGGCTCTCTTTGCTCCCGATCGCAACGGAATCGCCTATTGGGCCCATATCGGCGGTTTTATCTTTGGCATGGCTGCTGCGGAACTATC
Source organism: Armatimonadota bacterium (assembly GCA_003134215.1). Lineage (GTDB taxonomy): Bacteria > Armatimonadota > Armatimonadia > Armatimonadales > Capsulimonadaceae > BOG-944. The sequence continues at coordinate 3,242 of PLAD01000095.1, read as the reverse complement.
CGGCATGCTTGGCGCAGGTATTCGCGAATACCTCTTCGCAGATGCTGTGAGCGCCGGAGAACTTGGCGATGAAGGTCTGAGGAAGGCAATCAACAACTTTCAGCAGCTTCTAGAGCGTAAGCCGGATGACAGCGAAGTGCGGGAGGCGCTGGCAATGCTTGCGCAGCAGTCGCAGTCTGCGCATAGTCCGAACGTTCACAATGCGGTCAGTGAAGCCTATGCAATGCTGCTAGAGCAGTCTCTGTCTGCCGGTGACACCGCGAGAAGCGCAGAATGGCTTGACGCGCTGGACGACCTGGATGGGGACAATGTCATAAGCTCAAACGCATTGTTACGCCTGGCTGGTTGTGCTTCGAAGCGCGCGGATTATCTGCTTGCACAGCGGCTTTACCTTAAGACGATCGAACGGTTCCCAAACACAGAAGCCGGACATGTCGCTGTCTTCGAAGCAGCGAACATCCTGCTGGGCGAGCCAGATGGTCAATCAGAAACGATCAGGTTGCTGAAACAGTATCTGGCATGGAGCAGAAGCCACACGGCGGACATCACTACGCCGATGCGGGCACGGTGGCGGCTGCACAGGTCGCGTCCGTAACGGCTCGGATGGGTCAGACCTTGAGCCACTTTCGGTAGTACTTACCGAGTCCGGTCGAATCACGCCGGGCATTACGCTTTGGAGGAGTATTGCTGTAGTCCGGAACGTTCACTTCAAACGTCTCACTGCGGCTTCCGCGCCTAATCCGAAGTTTGGCAAGGCCTTCGTTGGACGGCGGGAAGTTACTCGTAAAGTGAAAAACCTGTTCCCCGTCCGAAGCCCGCAACGTACCACCGTCGAACCGAAGCCACGAACTGCCGTCGGGGTCCTGCACCCAATGAATTTGTGAAAATCCGGCAGGGACAAGCTCATTGGTCGGCGCCTCAGGATACTTGATCCGTTCGGATGTTCCTTCGAAGAAATAAGGCCCGATTTCGACACGGGTAATACCGGTGCCCGAGTCGGATTCCGCGATGGTGAGAAAATAACTGATGCCGGTAACAACTTGCTGAGTTTCGATATTTGGTGCTGTAATAGAAGCCATAAGTAAGTCCGAAGTGATATTCAGTCGTCCGTGAACGCCGCCGATGTGCACAATATTAGGTCGCGATGATTGTACCATAGGGTGAATAGCGAAGTATCATGCCTGCTTGCTACGTTTTGGTGAAGGCAGTCCCGCTCGACTTGCGAAAATAATAAGCCGTAGTAATCCAATGTGCTGCAGGCGGAGATAATTTTACAGCAAGTCCATCCCAATCTCCGTGAGAAACTCTTTGATCTTTGGTCGATCGGCTCCGAGGGCTTCCGGGGTGCCGACACGTCTTGCCGTTTGAGCAAGCCAGCCGCGGCCTTCTCGGCCGGGCATCGTGGAGTTAAAGTCTTTCATCGCATCTTCGTACCGGATGAGAGCCGGATGGAAATCGGCGGAGTAAGTCTCATGGTGTAGAATTCCGTGCTCCTGGGGGAGTCTGGGTTTTACTTCATCGGCATCCCGAATCGGGTAACCGATCGTGAGGCCGAAGACGACGAACACCTTTGCAGGCAGGTCGAGAAAGGCGGAGATTTCTTTTGGATGGTTTCTTGCGCCTCCGATGTAGCAGGTGCCAAGACCGAGCGACTCGGCGGCGGTCACGAGGTTCTGCGCCGCAAGCGCAGCATCCACAATGGCCATGACAAACATCTCCGCATAATCCAGGCCATCGGACGGCCCGCTCTGCTGTTCGCAGATTTGTTTCAAGCGGGCGAGGTCGGCGCAAAACAGAAGAAAGAGTGGGGCGTCGACTATGTGTTTCTGTTTGCCGCATAGCTCGGACAATGCCGCTTTTCGTTCGGGATTTTGAACAGCGATAATGCTGTAACAGTGGAGATTTGACGAAGTCGAAGCGCTTTCAGCGGTTGCTACAAGCAGTTCAAGCACACCGGGCTCTAAAGGTTTGTCAACATAATGCCGTACTGATCTATGTGCGAGAATCGTCTCCAGCGCCGTATTACCACGCTCCAAAAGTTCGACGGGAAGCGGAAACGGAGTACCATATCGCTGGGTTAAAAGGTCGGGATCTAACTTAGCCATGGCCAGAGTTTACCTCGTGCAGGATATTCGACTTGCTGCGCGCCTTGACCATTTCGACCACCACAATTGGATGTGTGACTGGATCATAATATCCGGCGGTATATTAAGTCAGTTCCCGGCGGTTATTACCAGAAGGTGCTCGGAAGTGAGGATTGTGCGGGAATCTGCTGATAATGAGGGAGCAAATCTAAGTTTATCTGTCAGATTGCTTCAGGGCAGAGGCTGTCCTATTAGTGAAGGGTTGTTTTTCGTGCTGGATAAGGTTCAAAAAGTTTTAGAGATCATCAATGCATCGATACGACTGCGGAGCTGCAAGTCGGTGGGAGCGCTGACTCGTGCGGCCGGCCGAGTCATTGTGAACAATTCGGGAACGATGATTATCGGCAGCAAAGTGAAGTTTCGTGCGACTCATGTTCCAATCGAACTTGGCACCTTTCCCAATGCCGTCCTTACCATCGGCGACGGGACCAGTATCAATAGCGGCGTTTCCATCTGTGCGCAGGAACGTGTGACAATCGGTAAGAACTGCGGTATCGGGAACTACTCGCTGATTATGGATACCGACTTTCATCAAGTGGGCGATTTCAATGCGGTCGCTGTGGCCAAACCTGTGACAATCGGCGACGATGTCTGGATCGGAGCGCATGTGACTATCCTGAAAGGTGTTTCGATTGGGCAAGGCGCTGTCGTTTCGGCAGGTTCGGTAGTCGCAACCAGTATCCCGGCCTCTACGTTGTACGGAGGAAATCCGGCGCGGTTTATTAAGAAGATCGAACCCGCGCTCGCCGATACCGTCGTGAGCGCGCCGGTGCAGGCCGCCGAGCCCAAGCTGGAGCCGACGTAAAAAGAGGGAGAAGCGATGCTCCTCCCTCTCAGTGCGATCTATGTTCCGGTATTGATTATCAGCCGGACTATTGCCTAATAGCGATCTTTTTCGTAGCGCTCGGGATTGTTGCCGCCGCCGCCTCGTCCGCCCCGGCCGCCGCCGGATCGTCCGCCACCGCCGCCGCCGCCGTAGCTCCCGCCGCCACCGCCGCCGCCATAGCTTCCACCACCGCCGCCGTAGCTGCCACCACCACTGTAGTGGCTGGCCGCCGGGGCCGAGTAGCTGCGTCCTGCACTGGACGGCGCACTATA
>PLAD01000325.1 GCA_003134215.1 Armatimonadota bacterium | reverse complement strand
GTTCTTTTGCCTCCCATGGCTAACAAAGCAGCGCGCGGAAGCGGCTTCAAAGCGGCAGTCGAGGCGGCCAAAGTCTTAATATGCGAGATTACTGCGAAACATCCGAAGAAATGTTTACGATCGAACCGCTCGGAACCACGACGATATTCCAATCTTTGAGATGACGGTAGGCGACTAGACGTGGAGTAAGCGATGCTGCGCGTATCTTTGCTGCCTGGGCATCGGCCTGCGCCTTTAAGATCGCCTTCTGATTGTTAATGGACTGCAGTTCCATGTTCAGTTGTGCCAGACGCAGGTCTTGCTGCGCTTGGAGCCGGCTGATCAAAGTTTGCACCGTCGCCTGATCCGGATAAATGGTCCGAATACGAACATCGTCGATCACGATCGAGTCGGGATTAAAGCGCGAATTCAATTGGTTGAGCGCGTATGCCGCAGCGGCACGCTTACCCGCTCCCGTCATGGCAGCATCGGTGTTGTTGAGGCCGAAAGCGTCCACAATGGCCTGTCGGAATGCCGGCCGAAGCTGGTGCTCTTCGAAGTCGTCAAAATCGTTGAATTCGCTGCGATACTTCTGGTACAGCGTGATGATCTTGTCTTCGTGCATCGGATCGAAGTTTATGTGATAGGTGATGGAGCAGTCGACGTTCAGGGTATTCGAACTTAGCGTCTGCACCGTTACGCTATCGTCGCCCTGGTGGGCGCCTTCACGGCTGTCTTTGACCATGGTGTAGGTCCGCAGGTAGGTCGGGATTTCGACAATTTCGTTTCCGGAAAAAGGCGGCTGTGCGTTCCAACCCGCGTGGCGAACATGTGTATCGACTTTCCCGGTGTACTGATTGATCAGCAATGCAACATTTCGTGGATCGACAATGAGACCGTTCCTACCGCTGTACGCAGCGGCAATTAATACCACTAATGAAATCCCGGCGGCTGCAGCTATTCGGAGTTGAAGTTTCGTCATTTGGAGTCGAATATCCCGGAGATTTTGTCCGAAGGCAAATAGGCCTGATGTACCTTCGATAGCATTTCATCTTCCACGAAGAGGTCTGTAAGAGTGCTGTTTTCCAATTGATTGATCTTTGCATCGGCCTCTGCCATTTGAATTTCGGTGGCGTTGTCGATCTTTTGCTGCTGGAGTGCAAGCTTTGCGTTGTCGATGGCTTGCGTTTCGGTCAGAGTCGACGACAGCAGCGCCTTGCTCTGGTCGTCAGGTTCGACAGATCTGATCATAAAGTTCGAGAATATAATGCCGCGTGGACTCCATTCTTCGTTGAGCGACTGAAGCGACTCCTCTTCGGCTTCTTGTTTCCCGACTGTCGTGAGCGCTGTCGTCGTGTCCATGTCGCCCATTGCGTAGTTGACTGCCTCTTTCACAGCAGGCTCCAGGCTTACATATTCGAAGTTTTGCAGATCCTCGAACTGGTCATGGTAGCTTCGCCATAGATCGGCGGCCTTGTCGGGATCGATATGGTACTGGCACGATACGTCGACGCGCAGCATGTTCGAAGCCGTATTCACTTCGACGGCGTTCTGTTCGACGTTTCCGCTGGAATCAAGATCGGAATCGGTCAGCGAGATAGTCCGCTGCATTGTCGGAACTTCGATAACTCGCTCGAACGGACTTTGAAAATGCGTACCGGCGGCCATAGGGCGGGACTCTAAATCCCCTTTGTAAATATTCAAAACAAGGCCGATATTGCCGGGGTCAATGTGGGTGATACCGGGCGCATTGCCTCCTGCTAAAACAGATAGTAAGGCACTGACCAACACTATCAACGTTAGCGCACCTACTCCAACTATCGTTATCGTTCGTTGTGTCATTGATTGATTGGGTTTTCCAGCGGTTATTGGCGGGCTTCCACGCTTTTATTATATTCATCCATCGTTACGACAAGGGTGGACATATGGCATTGCGGGCAGCCGTCACTCGGCATAGGGCCTTCGAATCGTGTGTTGCAGCCTAAACAGATCAGGGGAATGCCTGCTTGGTAAAGCTTTGCAATATTTTCGTGCAACTGTTGCTCGTCCGCGGTGCGCCTTTGCCGGTCGAGAATTTCCTGGCGATCCCGGTTGCGACTGATTTTGAGCAGATAGACTAAGAGAAAAGAAACCAAGAGTATAACAGCGAATAGGTCAAATGTCACGGTCCCCATAAAGCTATTATGATGGTCGAATTTGACTTTTGAAAGTTTCTTGACTCGGAGTTTCTTGGGGAAGCGCTTCTATTACATGGTAATCTATTCTAATGGAAATTCCAGCGGAAGATATGGAGGTTTGCCTCCGAGTACTTTATAAGGTCGCGAACTCCTATGGCACGGTCAAGCGAAGTGAACAGTTTAACAGCCTGATTTCGAAAGTCTATCGAGAGGGAAAGCGTTACGACTTAATTTACAAGCGCAATGTTTTAAAGGCGGAGGACCGCCAGCTGCAGGCGACAACAGCGATGGTCAAGATCCAGCGTGATGCACTGCCGGCTGCTGCGGCGCTGCCCGCTCCGGACGCTTTGGTTCCAACACGAAAGCTAAACCGACCGGAAGCTTGCTACATTTGCAAGGCCGACTTCACGGATGTCCACTTTTTCTATCACCTGTTGTGTCCGAAGTGCGCTGAGCTGAACTATCGGATGCGTCACCTGACAGCCGATCTAAAGGGACGAACTGCGGTTGTGACGGGTGGACGAGTGAAGATTGGGCACCAGATCGTGCTCCGGCTGCTCCGCGACGGCGCAAAGGTAATTGTGACGACTCGCTTTCCCCATGCCGCCGCTAAGCGTCTTTATGCAGAGCCGGGTTCGGAGGAATGGTCGAATCGACTGGAGATTCACGGTCTCGATCTCAGGAATATTCCGGCAGTCGAATCGTTTGCCGAGCATCTGAATCAGACTGAAGCTGCGATCGATATTTTGATACATAATGCCGCCCAGACTATCCGTAGACCGAATGGCTTTTATCGCGACCTCGTAGCGCAAGAGCAGAACCCGGGCGAAACACTTTCGCTTGGGGCGATCAGTCTGGTCAAACAAGGGGCTCCTTCGACGCTTGCACTTTCGGAAGGCTCTTCGCTGCTGCCCGCCTTGATGTTGGAAGCCGCGGATATACTTCCGGCCGATGCGCTTGAGGACAACGAGGAGCGGGCCGACTCGCGCGATGTGAACAGCTGGCTGCTGAAGCTGGACGAGGTGAGTGCGCTCGAGATGTTGGAAGTCCAGCTGGTCAACTCGGTTGCACCTTTCCTGCTCAACAGTCGCTTAAAGGCGCTGCTGATGCGGTCTAAGTTCGACCGCCGATTCATCGTTAATGTTTCAGCGATGGAGGGGCAGTTTTCCCGTAATAAGACGGTCTATCATCCGCACACGAACATGGCAAAGGCGGCGCTGAACATGATGACCAGGACGTCGGGCGACGACTACGCAAGCGACGGTATTTACATGAACAGTGTGGATACGGGCTGGGTGACGGATGAAAACCCGACTCCCAAGCGCACGAGGGTGCAAGCCGACAGCGCGTTTTACCCGCCGCTGGACATTATCGACGGAATGGCGAGAATCTATCATCCGATTGCGTCAGGAATCAACGATTCAGCAGAGCCTCTTCATGGTATGTTTCTAAAGGATTACGCGCGGTGCCTGTGGTAGTAACAGCTCTCGTCGCTCCGATATTAGAAATAGAGCTCCAGGCCAACGAAAATGGGCGATGATAATGCTAGTGCGGGCAAACTGATTACGGAAATTCCGTTAATCCGCAGGTATTCGCATTACAACGAAGATCAGGATTGGCGTTTCAGAGCTCATTTGAAAGCAGGCAACGTCTCCAACGCCGACCTCGATCAGACTGTGCACGACATTACCAACGAAGTGTGGTCGCAAATCGACTGCACTAAATGTGCGAATTGCTGTAAGGTTCTGGAAGTTGTCGTCGACGACAAAGATATCCTTCGCCTGTCGCGGCGTCTTAAGCTGACTGCGAAGGAGTTTGAGCAAAGACACGTATTTCAGGGACAAGACAAGGTGAAAATGCTTAATAAGCAGCCGTGTTTCTTCTTGAATTCGGACAACACCTGCTCCGTTTATGAAGACCGTCCGACCGCCTGTCACGACTTTCCGTATTTACATAAAACCGGCTTCCGGCAAAGATCTATTATGATGGTACATAACCAGGAGGTTTGCCCCATTGTTTTTAATGTTTGGCAGAGACTAAAGCTGATTTTCTGGCCAGGGTATCGGCCTCGCAAACGCCGCCCGTGAACGATTTTCCCGCCGGCGTAGTTTAGTATTTCGAAATCCAACGACTTGCCGGCAGGCGAATCTTTCTGACTGTCATCTGTCTGGTCCAGAGTCGTGTAATGTAAGTGAGTTAGTCTTGTTATGTCTTTGAATGAAGTCCGGGTTCAGGACATCAAGCAGACCACGGCGTCTGCTGTAAAAACTACTGCCCTTTCGATACTAATTGCTCTCAGTTTTTGTCATCTGCTTAATGATCTGGTTCAATCACTTCTACCGTCTATCTATCCGATACTAAAGAAGTCGTTCCATTTGAATTTCGCCCAAGTCGGCTTTATAACGCTGACCTTTCAGGTGACGGCCTCTGTGCTGCAGCCGCTCATCGGGCTTTACACCGACAAGCGACCGATGCCTTACTCGCTTGTGATTGGTATGGGCTTTACGATGGCCGGCCTGACCCTGGCAGCATTTGCTCCAAACTATCCGCTGCTGCTGGTTGCCGCCGTAGTAATTGGGATGGGGTCGGCAGTATTTCATCCGGAATCCTCGCGAATGGCGCGGTTCGCGTCAGGAGGTAAGCACGGCTTGGCGCAGTCACTCTTCCAGGTCGGCGGCAACACCG
>PLAD01000337.1 GCA_003134215.1 Armatimonadota bacterium | reverse complement strand
ATCTCGAAGTATTCTGTGACACTGGCATGGTCGGTATTGATTTCGAGTTCCAGATTGATTGTCTTTTCCTCAGGCAGAACTCGAAGGTACGACTTTTGCACAGCGTAGTTAACGCGGTCATGCATATCGAACTTGGTCGGATCGGCATTTTGAACCCTGGTGAAGTGTACATCGGATTTGTCAGCGATAATGACGGCTGCGGAAGGAGCTGAAATAGGTTCACCGTCAGGCTCTTCATGATTCCCTATCGCTCCAATAATTGTTGCAATCTCACTTGGAGGCAAGTTCATTTTGTTGAGAAGATCGTAAGCGATCAGAGCGCCGGATTCCACGTGCCCTACCCTGTTAATGACACATCCAATATCATGCAGGTATCCGGCAATCGCGCCGAGTTCTGCGTTTCTAGCGGAATATCCCAAATTATTGAGAATGGACCGAGCAATTGTGGCGACAATCCCGGCATGGCGATGACCGTGTTCGGTGTAGCCGATCGCCTTCATTTGTTCGTTAGCGCGAGTAATGTACGTTCGGACACGCAGGTCATGCCTGACGTCTTTGAGCGTTACCGTACTTGCTTGTTCCGACTCCAGCGGCGGAGTTTCTGTTTCCATTAAGTCCTCATTCTTCCGGGCCTATGACTTTGTTAATTTCGAATACCTTAGTCCGAAGTATTGTTGCGAATTGTCGGCAATATTTGCGCCGATACTAGGGCTGGTTGAGATCCACCGAGTTCAGCCCGGGCGACGTAATCGTAATAGAACCACTCGAACCGTGCCATGCAATCGTGGTTTGAGCATACCCATCTATGTCGGTCGTCACGTTGGACGTTAGCGTCGAANNGCAACGGAGTTTTAGGAACCGGTGCTCCGTCCGGTGTAAATGCTCCGATGATGACAGTCGATTGATGTGGACGTTTTGCTGGAACGGACACAAAGTCCGCCGTAATTAGCGTTGCGCCGGTTACTCCTGGGGCCTGGTTAACAGTAATCGGCGTCTGGAGCATATTGCCTTTGTAGTAGGCAGTCACTGATCCCTGTCCGGGCTGCAGAGCTGTCAAGCGTCCACTTTGGTCTAAGTACGCGATTCCGTTCCCAATCGATCCGCCCCAAAGAATATCCGGCGACGTGCCAGGAATCTCTTTGCCTCCATTAACAATATATGCGGTTTCGGTTTGGCCTACTGTAGTCGGCCCCGAGAGTCCAGCAATTGAGAAAGTCGACTGAGGAGGATCGACCGCCGCCACCGGCGGGGACGAGGCAGCTGAGGACGTTGAGCCCTGAGTCGAGGGCGACTGCTGGGCAGGGTCCGCACTTGAAAACACGCACAAAGCATTTGCCACCGGGCGCTCAACTCCGGTGGCGGCGATCGAATTCATTAAAAGGCCGTCCACCGCCATTGTGGTGGAGCCTCCGCCGTCCAAATTCATCGCATTTACCGCCCCCAGCCGCAGCATTATTTGTGCTATTTCCTGTAGGGAGGCTCCTCTACTGAGCGCTTGACGACCATCGACAGTCACCATGAGGATCTTACCGTCTGCTGTTACGCCAACGGCTGTCCTTGGATTTGGGCCATTGATAAATGAGTCTTGAAAACCCTCGTCTTCACCGTCAACAGCAATTTGCCCATTTACAATAAGATGCGGGCCGCCCCCAATAATTTCGCTCATTGTGGCCCACTGGTATGCGGCCGCATCGGGATAGTTTGCGGGTATAACTGGATAGTCATTTGAGTCTCGAGGCAGCGCGGCTAAACGTACTGCGTCGTCGATCGATCCGCTGGGAGCAATTGCGCAAACGAATTCCGCCTGCTCCCCTACTTTACAGTTTGCAGTCAAGAATGCGGCGGCGGGCCCCCCCGGAAGGGCAGCAAGTATCGCGCCATTTGACGGGATGTTCGACCCAATGCTGACGTTCGTATTGACGGCGGAAATTGTTCCTACCTCAAGCTTACTTGGTCTGAGAGGTAAGTTTATGCCTGTGAGAAGAACCTCGACGCACCCGGGTCTAATACCAGTGCGAGGACCGAAGGTAGGAGTGAATACGACAAGATCTGTATTGTCCGTGGCACTCACCATTCGATCTACGCCGGTTATCGGTGTTATCTGCCCTTGTTGCGTCTGCAGTTCCCCGGCAAAAGAGAGTATGTCGAACAGAACCGTCTTGCCGTCAGCTTCAATGCCCATCGCGCACCGTCCGGGATAAGGTTCTGAGTAGAGGTTGCCATTCCAGACGGCGGCGCCGAGAGGATCTCCGGTGAATGGAAAGTAATCTCCATTTATGGCTGCGACGGCACCATGACGAAGGGCGATCTGCCTCACTTCATCGCGACCGTTGTGTATATCTCCAGTCGGACCGGTCAAGGTGTCCTGTCCGGGGATGGACTCGAAATGGGTGCCCGGCACTGCAGGATTGACTGTAAGTTCGTGGATTATTTCCGGCGGATTACTGTCAATTTCCTCGGTGAGTGAAATGCCTGGTGCAACCGGTTTAATAACAACTGATGCATCCAACGCAGAATTGTGTATAGCAAAAGCAGTTACTGCTAATCCGCCGATTAGCTGAGCAAGCCTGATACCGATGTTGCGGCTGAACAAAGCTCGGTTAATCATTTGTTAGTCGCCAATCGATTGGCATAATATCGTTTGCGATGAGAAAACGATTAACTTGTGTGAACGGTTTGCTTCCGAGAAAGCCTCGGTGGGCTGAGAGCGGCGACGGATGCGGCGACGAAACAACCTTGTGCTTTTGTTCGTCAATCAAGCTTCTCAAGCGGGCAGCGTGACTTCCCCATAAAACGAACGCACAGTGGTTCTGATGATCTGATACCTGCTTGATGATTTCGCCGGTAAATTGTTCCCAACCTTTTTTCCTGTGTGATCCGGGCAAGTGCGCTCTGACCGTAAGGACCGTGTTAAGCAAAAGTACACCCCGCCGCGCCCACACTGTCAGATCTCCGGAATCCGGCTGTGGTTCTCCAGTATCGGTGGATAGTTCCTTGAGTATATTGCGCAAGGTTGGAGGTATCGGGACTGATTTGCTGACGCTGAACGCAAGTCCGTTAGCCTGTCCAACATCGTGGTATGGGTCTTGTCCGACGATAACCGCCTTTATGCTTGACAAGGAAGTCTCGGCCAATGATCTAAACACATCGCTTCTGCCAGGATAGACGACGGCAGTCAGGCGCTCGTTCTCCACGAAGTCAACTAAATCACGGAAGGAAGCCGAACGGGCAACGGAGTCAATAGTCTGGGTCCAATCATGCTGCACGTTCGACAGGTCGAACATTTATCGTGAAGCAAGGCGAACAAGCGCATTAACAGGGAGAGAAGCCGTCTGCAGCCTATTGTGATCACTGATCACGTGAAAGTGCAGCAGCACAAGCAATAACAATCCTAAAACGATGCGGTATATGATGAAAACATTTGTATTGTGTTCTTTCATGTAACCGAGAAACCATCGAATGACGATATAGGCAAATCCGCCTGCGACAACGGCACCAGCCAAATATGGACCCAAGTTGGATCCAATTTCGTGTGCCTTAATGACTTTGAAAAGCTCAAATAAACCGGCCGCGGTAATGGCGGGAATACTAAGCAAGAAGCTGAACCGAGCAGCGCTTTCTCTATCCAATCCCTGCAAAAGACCGGCAGTGATTGTGACACCTGACCTAGAAGTACCCGGTATTAGGGCCAATACCTGAGCCCATCCGATAATCTGGCTTTCGCGCAAAGTGATTTTTTCAAGTGACGTTTTCCTCGACCCGATTTTTTCCGCGACAAAGAGGACTATTGCAAGGAGAATTAAGCTTGCGGCGATAACATACAAGCTTCGAAATACGGTCTCTATCTTGTGCTGCAATACAACGCCGAAGATTATGATCGGAAGTGTTCCGAGGAGGGTGTACCATCCGATCTTCGCGTCGATATCCTTTCTCGGAATTTCGAACGGATCAGGCCGTCGCACTATGCCTTTTACGTATCGAACAAGATCGTTGCGGAAGTAGGTAATGATCGCTACGATTGGACCAAGCTGCACGACCGCAGAAAATGCCGCGCCGGGATCGTCCATATGCAGCAAGAGCTGGGGCGCGATAGCCATATGGGCGGTACTGCTGACAGGCAAGAATTCGGTTAAACCTTGTAATAATCCAAGTATGATGGCCTGCAGGTAAGTGACGTGCTGAGGGTCGGGCAATTCGAAAGTCCTTTCGGGTTAGTTTGTTGACAACCAGCAACGGTAGATTTGCAGTGTCCACAAATGTCTTGATCGTCGCGTTGTGAACTCTATCAAGCCTTCCGACTGCAAGCGGGTCATAACGTCCATGTTGTCTTTGAATTCCTGACAAAAAGGAACCTCGATCTGTTCGACAATTTCAATGTTGTCGCCAAAAGCGAGCTGGGCGGCCGCGAGAGTTCGTGAAGTACTTGAGATCGTACCTGTGGGATAGTAGAGAACTCCCCCGGGATTGAGATGTGCGGGGGCGTGCTCCAACATCTTGACGATTTGGTCGGCGCCGTCATATCCGCCGGTAGGAATGGAGTCCGGATACCAGGGGGACAAGCGCGACACCTCGTCGACTACGCCGGATACATCGCTTATGATAACATCATATTTCTTGTCGCCGATTGAGCTGTAAATGTCACCCGTCGTGGCCGTAACACGGTCAGCGACGCCATTGCGCTTAGCATTATCTTGAACTAACTGACGAGCTTCCGGCATGACATCGACGGCGTCCACGTATTCCGCGCCAAGCAATGCCGCGAATATAGCCAGCGCGCCAACGCCGCATCCAAGATCGAGAACCGCAGACCTGGTAGGGATCCGGACAGCTTGCGCAAGAAGCCTTGTGGTGAGCGTCGGTTGAAAAACGGTATCGCTTACCTGAAGCTGGAGTTCTCGTCCACCCAAGACAATGTCAACAACATGTTGTCTCTGGTCAATCATGACGGCACCGCCGAATTTGAGTATCGTGAAAGCACAAATTTTGATGTGGCGCAAGCATGTTTTGCTTGCTTGCGAACAGCCTGGTCCCGACCCAATACCATCGTTAGTTTCCCTTTAACCTGGCTTCTATGCCGGCAAAGCCTCGAGTTTGGGCACTGCGCAAAGAGCCGCCGCGTATATCTTCCCTATTGAACTAGGCGAGAGACCGAACTTTTCTACCGAATCACCTCAACTCGCTACAACTATGTTGCCTAATCAGTCGTTATAAGCTGACTGAGGAAACGTCAGCCGAAAAACAGAAGTGATTGATGTTCAATCCGTTAACACCGACATATCCTACCTGAAACAGGCAGGATTCCAACAACCAATCCGTCAACCTAATCTTGCCGCCTCTTTCGACTGTTGCACTGTGAGCGCAATTCAATTATACGGCATTAATCACTTCGACATTCGCTCGCGGCACAACGACGTGCTCACCTGATTTAAGAACGGCTTCAAGAACCCTTACAACAGCGCCCGAACCGACTGTCGTCGGTTGCGAAGGCAGCTTGTAAATTGTTGCAAGCTCGCCGAAATACGGTTCTCTGACAATTCGTACTGCCGAACCCACCGACGGAGCCGCCATTGCGTCCAGCGGCTTGACAGTTGACTGCGGTGATAGCGGCACAATTATTTCCGGCCTGATAACTCCTGCTCGAATTTGGGTTGCCCCATTTATTGACGCTGCCTTTCCCTCCAGCGATATCAGCAAGTCGAATGTACGTTGTGCCATCGGTATCGCCCCAAAGCCTTCCGACACTACCAGAGTGAGTGGGATGTTTTCGTCGCCGGTAATGGCCACTCCAATGTTAAATCCTATGAACTCTGTCAGAACTCCGTCGGCAACTCCACCACAAACAACACCCGTAGCCCCAACATCTGCGGCTTTGTGCAGCGCCGCGGCGGTAACCTGCGCTCCACCAACGAGAATACACCCGCGACACTCATCATCGATCGATGCCGCTTGAAGGATTTCCCAAGGATTTTGGACAAGCACTTTCAGCCTGCCCGATCTCTCGCCTCCGACTCCGAATATTCCCTGGATAAAAGCCGCCTCGGCTTCAACTACTACTCCTTCTTCTGGTAGTACTTCTGACACCTTGCCGGAGATGTATGCTTCAAGTACGATCGGATTTGGAGGTCGACGAACGCCGACACTGCCACTGGCATGAGAAATCGTTTCCACTACACCATCTACGGGAGATCGACATTCGGATTTGAAAAATCCGAAGAACGAATCTGTTTTGGCGATCAGTTGGTTTCGAATGATCGGATCGGCAATTTTTATGCAAAGAGCGCCTTCCAATTCTTCGAC
>PLAD01000066.1 GCA_003134215.1 Armatimonadota bacterium | reverse complement strand
AATCGGGCCGTTTGGGTTCGCCGAAACGAACTCTACCTGAATCTTGAGCGGCTCAGCCGCAGTCTCTTTGCCGTAGTCGTCACCTTCTCTTTCGATCCGCCTGAGAAGGTCCTGCAGCCAATCGTGGTTAAGCTTGAAGTTGATAAAGCCAGGCCCGGCGATTTCAGTCGATTTAATCAGATCCTGCTGCGGCAGGTATTTGACCACTGCTTCGGCAACCAATCGCGGCGGCTTGCCGAGCGGCTTAGCCAGAACCATAGCGACGTTGGTCGCATAGTCTCCGTGTTCGCGACTCTTGGGCGCTTCGAGCGCCGGTGTCGGGATCTCGCTTAAACCAGCCAGTTCGCCGGATTCGCGGGCCGCTTGAAGGGCGGCAATGATGATGTCAGTAAGTTGTTCTTTTACCATAGCAATCGATTAGTTGAGGCTCTGCAATAGCGGCTTCAGAGCCGGTACGAAAAACGAGAGCGCCCAGAACGCCGCCCAGGCCAAACCCAGGCCGCAGCACATCTGAACAATTCCCATACGCCAAATTCTTAGCGGCATTTTTGCCGTCCGATTTGTGTTTAGCCGATATTTTCTCAGGAGATCTTCACCTGCAGCGATGCCGCTCGCCACCTGCTTCGGCGAGGCTTTCCTGGTTGTAAAGTACTGCTGGAAAAAGGTCCCTACCTGCCGCCAGGTGAGCAGAGTGACGATCGCCGCAGGAACGATCGCGGAAGAGTACGACCACAGGCCGGCGAAAATTGAAAAGCACACTCCGAAGAGTGAAATAGCCGCCACAAGATTCGTGCCGCAGCGCGGATGCGGTCGCGGCATCGATGCGACCTTATCCGGAAGAAGCGGCTCGCCGCGTTCAATACAGTGCACTACCTGATGCTCAGCCGCATGATAGCCGGCCACCGGAATTACCCGCAGCAGCAGCAGCATAAAAAACAGAGGTACCAAGACCTGAATATCTTCGACGAACGATGCGGCATACTGCGGCATCAACGGCGTCAGAAGTCGGATCGCGCCTCCGTAAAGGTCGACATGGTGTCCAATTGCGAAGTTCTGTATCCACGTTCCCGTCAGCAGCGCCGCAGTAAACAGAGCACTCATCAAAGCGCCGGCCAGAACCAACGCCCAGTTACCCACTCCGCCGTATTCGACTCCATCCGTCAAATAGACGCCAAGCGGAGTCGCCATACCTCCGACCTTTGCAGGGGCCAGCGTCCGGAAACAGCCGGCCAGCAGGTCCGCACGGCTCAGAATACCATAGTAAGTACCGCGGCCGTCGACGACACCGACGACCGACTGCTCAGGATACAAATCGAACAGCGCAAAGGCCTGGCTGATGGGATCATCGACGGACAATGTCGACGGCCTGGGTTTGTTCAAAAGGATAGCGTCTAAAACCGAAGACAGCGGCATCAACCGATGTCGTTCCTGTTCCTCCGGCGGAAGCGACAGCAACACTCCCGACAGGTCGGCTTCGGAGAGGAGGAGAACGAGCCGCGAACCGCTCACTACCGGGTACTTATCGAAACTGCTCTGCCTCAGAGTTTCAATCGACCGCGGTATCGATGTATTGACTGTCAGGGGCGCAATTGGGCGCGCGAGGCTCGCCACCGTTTGATTGGTTGCGAGCCTCATGTTCGCCTTAAGCAAAATGTCCGGCCGCGAAGTCAGATCGACTTTCATACGTCTATTCGATCAAGCTCAACGGGTTCTGAAGCAGTCGCTTTACTTCCTGAATGAATTTGGCGCCTGTCGCCCCATCAATGACGCGATGATCTCCGCTGAGCGTAATATTCATACGCGACCGAATGACGATTTCGTCATCAACCACAACCGGTTTTTTCACGATTGTCGAAACTGCAAGGATGGCGCCCTGAGAAGGGTCGATTATCGCAATAAAATTCTCGACATCGAAGCCGCCAAGGTTGCTGACCGTAAAAGATCCGCCGCTATACTCGCTTGGCTGCAGCTTCTTAGCTCGTGCTTTCCCAATCAATTCCTTCGTCGCCGATGCAATCTGGCGTAGCGGAAGTGTATTAGCGTTTTTAACCACCGGGACAATCAAACCGTCGTCCAGCGCCACCGCCACGCCGACATGAGCCGCCGACGCGGTAATCACCTTGTCGTTTTGGAAGACACTATTGACATCCGGGAACTTGATGAGGGCCTTAGCAGACGCCTTGACTACAAAGTCGTTCAACGATATTTTCTGCAGGCCTTCTTCATACGAGTTCAGCTTCTCGCGTAACGAGATTGCCTCCCCCATGTCCACTTCCAACGTGATGTAGAAGTGTGGAATCGTCGTTTTACTCTCCACCATCCGTCGCGCGATTACGCGGCGCATCTGTGAAAGTTCGACCACCTTGTTGGATTCTGGTGGCGCGCTCGGTGTAGACGTTACCGTCGGCGCCTTGGGAAGGGACGGCGCACTCGGTTTTGCAGCAAATGCAATCACGTCTGCTTCGATAATCCGGCCGTTCGGGCCGGTACCTTTAATCTGCGCGATATCCAGCTGCTTATCTCTTGCAACTTTTCGTGCCAGCGGCGACGCCTTCAAGCGCTCTTGCGGCGGAGTTGCGACATACTGTCCGTTTGTCGGCATCGGGAGCGGATTCCTTTGTGGGACTGCTTCAACTTTCGGGGCTGGAGTAGGTGCGGCTTCAACTATCGGTGTCGTGGTCGCTGCCGAGACAGATACACCGCCAATGGTAGCGATAACTCCGCCGACAGGGACTTCTGCGCCTTCCGAGACAGTCGTTACCAATACCCCGTCATCTTCAGCTTCAATCTCGACATTCGACTTATCGGTTTCAATTTCGGCGATGACATCGCCTGATTTGNNGATTACGTCCGGCATGTTGTCTTAAATGCTCCGTTCAAGAGTCTTCTTCACGGCCGCGATGATATCGCCTTCGTGGGGGGTTGCGATATCTTCCAACGCTTTGGCATAGGGCATCGGAACAAATGCTCCGGCGACCCGTGCAACCGGGGCATCGAGATAGTCGAAGGCCTTCTCCATAATCTGCGCACTAAACTCAGCCGCAACACCGTAAGCCTCCCACTGCTCTTGGACAACCACTGCTCGGTGCGTCTTCTGAATACTCTTGATAACTGTGTCTATATCGAACGGCTGCAGGGAGCGCAGGTCGATCACTTCTACATCGATTCCCTCTTTCGCCAGCTCTTCAGCTGCCGCCAGGGAAAGAACTACGCCTCTAGAGTAAGTAACTATTGTCACATCCTTCCCAGAGCGCTTCACCTCGGCGACACCTATTGGGATGACAAAATCGGTCGATTCAGGAACATCGCCCTTTGTTCCATAAAGCTTTGCATGCTCCATGAAGATTACCGGGTTATTGTCGCGGATCGCTGCCTTAAGCAGGCCTTTCGCATCGGCCGGTGTCGCCGGAGCGACTACCTTCAAACCTGGAGTATTCGCATACCAGTGGATAAGGTCCTGGCTGTGCTGCGCCGAAAGCTGCGTGCCGACTCCGCCGGGTCCTCTCAGCACACACGGAACTGAAAACTGTCCACCGCTCATATAAAGGATCTTCGCGGCATGGTTGATAATCTGATCCCAGGCAACCAGCGCGAAGTTGAACGTCATGAATTCCAGCACCGGACGAAGACCGAGCATCGCGGCGCCGACAGTCAATCCGACCATGCCGGCTTCCGAGATCGGAGTGTCGACAATGCGGTCCGGGCCGTATGTCTGCAGAAATCCTTCGGTGATCTTAAATGTTCCCTGGTACTGTCCAATCTCCTCACCCAAAAGAAAAACGCTGGGATCGGCATTCAGCTCTTCTTCCAGCGCCATTCTAATTGCGTGCGAATATTTGACATTGACCGTTGGTCCCCAGTCCTTGGTC
Source organism: Armatimonadota bacterium (assembly GCA_003134215.1). Classification (GTDB taxonomy): domain Bacteria; phylum Armatimonadota; class Armatimonadia; order Armatimonadales; family Capsulimonadaceae; genus BOG-944. The sequence goes on along the minus strand of PLAD01000066.1, from coordinate 2,151 downwards.
GGCGCTGCCGAAACGGCGGCCGGCTTGGGCGCGACCACGTCATGCGCCGGAATGGCGACGGCTGCCGCCGAATGACCGTTGCTGGACGACTGGCTTTTCGCAGTTCCATTCGTAGCGACGGAAGCGCCGCCGATAGTCGCAATCGTTGCGCCCACCGGCACTTCCGCTCCAGCTTCTACCGATGTCTGCAGGACACCATCCTCTTCCGCTTCAATCTCGACGTTCGATTTATCGGTCTCGATTTCAGCGATTATGTCGCCGGACTTAACTTGTTCGCCGTTCTGCTTGCGCCACGAAAGAAGCTTTCCTACTTCCATCGAGTCACCCATCTTCGGCATAATCACTTCTGCCATATATCTTCCTTCTTGAATTGGTCTAACGACCCAACACTAATCCGCGTAAACGTCTTCGTACAGCTCTGACGGTTCGCAAACCGGGCTGTGATCCGCGTAATCGTAAGCCGCCTTTGCAAGCTCGATCGCCTTAGCGTCCATTTCGCTGTTTAATTCGTCGTCGAGAAGCCCCTTGCCCCGAAGCACGTTGCTGAGAACAATCAGTGGATCGCGCTGCTTCCAGCGCTCAATCTCTTCATTCGTTCGGTAAGTCGCCTGAGTCGCTGCACCGTCGGCCGCGCCGTGCCCCGAATAGCGGTAGGTAATCACATCGAGAAAATAAGGATACGGATTTTTGCGCATCTCGCCGACTACTTCCTCTACCGCGCCGCGAACGGCGAAGTAGTCCTGGCCGTCCACCTTTCGATGCGGAATGTTGTACGAGTCAGCACGTGAACCAAGATCGATGTTTGCATGCGATCGTTCGACACTGGTCCCCATCGCGTAGCCGTTGTTCTCCAGGACATAGAGTATAGGAAGCTTGTAAAGCGCGGCCATATTCAGCGATTCATGGAATGCACCGTTATTCATCGCGCCATCGCCGATATAGCAGACACAGATATTGTCTGTCTTGTTGTACTTAAGCGCCCAGCCTAAACCAACCGAGAGAGGAACATTACCGCCGACGATTCCGTAACCGCCGGCAAAGCCGTGCGCCTTGTCAAAAAGGTGCATCGACCCGCCTTTGCCGCGCGATACACCAGTAGATTTGCCGAAAATTTCCGCCATCACCTTATTGGGGTCACTGCCTAGAACAATACAGTGCGCATGATCCCGGTAGGACGAAAGCACCTGGTCGCCGGGCTTGCATACGTCGAGTACGCCGAGCGAAACTGCTTCCTGGCCGATATAGAGGTGCAGATAGCCTCCGACCTTATCTGAGCGGAACGCACGGTTGCACTGCTCTTCAAAGTGACGGACATTCAGCATGACCTGGTAGATATGCAGTAATTCGTCATTGCCGAGCGAAAGTTTATTAATAACTTCGTCAGCGTCTGTACCTTGCGAGCTTGCTTCTTCCGCCTTGACTTTGGTTGCGGCTGCCATAGAGGATCCTCTTAGTTCTTGATAAAGGAGATAACATTACGCACAAGTGCGCGTGACCGCACATTATAGCCTATTCCGGCCCCTGGTTTCAAGTAGGAAGCCTGTTAACAGACAGCCCTGCGGAAGGCGCCGGATACAGGATCGCATCGGCCCCCGCGGAGGTCAATTTCTTGACCGTGACTTCCGGCGTAAGCGTCAGGGCCAGAATGGTGCCGCCGCCGCCGGCGCCGNNACCGCCAAGGTCGCGAACGATCGCATGATTCTGATTCATCAGGTCAGCCAGCGCACTCCAGTCGGCAGAGAGTACCGCCTTTTTGCCGAAATAGGCCAGCTGTTTGATCTCTTCTATTCCGTTGCGCGCAGCAGTGTCGCCTTCAAGCCAACGCTCGCGAAGCGACTTATGCACAGTTCCAGAGTGGTGGTGTACTCCTGTGTGGGCCAGCACAATCGGAGGTATTCCGCAGTAACCTTGCAGAGATTCCATCGTCGCGTATGGAGTTGATTCAATCGTGACTTCGGCGCTGTTCTTCCCGCGAAAATCCATATAATTGATTCCACCGAACGTCGTCATGTAGGCATCCTGGAAACCGCAGATCACCTGCATAACGTCAGACTCGATTTTCCGAACCAACTCTGCCGTCTGATATCGGTTCAGCGATAAGTTCAGGAACGATGCAACCACCCCGGTGATCGTAGCGATGATCGCCGTCGA
>PLAD01000135.1 GCA_003134215.1 Armatimonadota bacterium | reverse complement strand
AGACGCGCCACACGGTTCAGTCCACTGCGAATGCCTTGAGCGAGAAGCTCGACGTAAATGCGAGGACTGCCGTACGTTTCATGGCTTGCCTTGTAAGTCGCCTGGATCTGAATGAGCAGATCCGCGTTTCGCACCGAGCGCTCGCTCTCAGGCCGATGCCTCCAGGCGTAGTAGCCACTGGATGACACTTCCATGACCCGGCACAGAGATCGGATCGGAAAGAACTCTTTTTGACCGTTTACGAATTGGTATCTCACCTCGGCAACTTGGTGAAGATACCCACTGCCTTTTTTAAGATCTCGTTGTCCTCCCTAAGACGGGCGTTCTCTTTCAGAAGTGCAGCGAGTTCCGGATCTTGCGGATTGCCCTTCCCAGGGAAGGGTCGATCAGCCTCGCTCTTGACGAGCTTGATCCACGAACGAAGATTACTGCCATCTATCCCGAGGTCCCGAGCAACCGCCGAAATGTTTCCGCGCTCCCCCGCCAGTCGAACGGCATCCCGTTTGAATTCCTCGGTATAGGTCTTATTTGTATGTTTTGAAACTGTCATGAATCTCCCTGACTCCTAGCATTATAATCTAGGCTGTTCAGAGTGTCTGTTAAAGCGGGGGAAGTTCAATTTGCCGGCTCTGGCAAGATCCGATTTTGTTTCGGCAATGTAATGACGGGCCTGTGCGGCTGCATCTTGATCTATTGGGGACAACGATAGATATTTTTCCAGTTCCTGGATACCGTAACGCCCGTAATATGTCTGACTCATGTTTCGTTCAAACGCATCAAGGTAGACATATGCCAAATACTTGTGAGGCTGTGGGTCGTATGGATCGAGGTTCGAAGCGCGTTTCAACAGCGTCGCAGCGTATCGGACGTTTGCTGAATGCGAGAAAGCGACCTGTATAAGAACTTCTTCATCGGATTCGTCTGAACGAAGCAATCTGTCACCAACCGACGTGAGACCGGGATCTTGCCAGTTATATTCAACCGACACAAGGTAACGAATTCGGTCGTATTCCCGATTCTGTGGGGAAGTTGGTGTCGCCAACGCGGACATCAATCCGTGCATCAATAAGAAGTATTGATTCTCCCCGGTGATGAAATGTCTGGCTTCTTCGCTTGCGACGGCCCATTTGAAAACGCTCAGTGGGTCCTGAGGTTTCAACTCGGCTTCGCGCTTGTAGAAGCTTACTAAATTAAGACGATCTTCGCTCCTGTCGACTTGCCTCTGTATCTGCAAGCGGACAGCCCGATAAGTATCAGATTTGTCCGCCCACGTTTCCGTCTGCCAGCCAGTCAATCCAGGAACGTATTCATCTGGAGCAATGTCGGCGCTGCAACGCACTGCGAATATCAAAGAACCGATGAACGCAAGAACAGCTCTCTTACACATGTCTTTGCCTGGTTTCGTTATTCGAATACAAAACGTCTTCGACAATAATGCGGCCTGACCGCAACTTAGGTTTGCGGGCTTTACGGTCTTATCCATTGATGGAACACTCCGTAAACGTATGCGATCTGGACATAATTTGCAAGGAACTTCTTGGATTCACCCGTAAAGCCGGCAGCATCGTATGTGTCGACCAGTTCCCAATTAGGCTGGTAGGCGCCAGATCATTCGAAACAACGCCGATAATAGAGGCCATCAAGCTAAACCCATCCAACTTCCGGAACGCTTGACAGAACCGTGGATACAAATAAATCAGACCTGCCGGTCGATCAACGTCGCCTGTAAGCGTTGTATTTATCGTTGGAATTTGCACGATGCCGGTGTACGGCATACTGTTGATCGTCCCGAAGGATTTGGTCACATGTGAGAAGGCAAAGGGAAGGTAGAACGAGAACGATTCGCGATCCGCTCAGGGAAAATGTTCGGCGAGAACCAGGCGCACAAAAAGAATGACAACTGTTATCCATACCTATGGCCTTCCCTATTGCAGCGCACTGAGCTGCCTATCTACTGAGAGAGTCTGCGACCGAGATATGGCTGGAACTTGCTTCAGCCACGCCTTCACTTAGTGTTAATATCAGAACATCACGATGGTCGCATTAGTCTGGCGATTTGTCAATATGTGCGCTGTGATTATCGCGAATAAAATATGACAGTTTCGCTCGCACCCCGTTTAAGACGAAAAAAGACAGGCTTGGGGGCGACGATAGCAAATGTATTATGCTGTTCCACTAAATTGCACGACGCGAGGAATTAAGACGCCCAGATACGACTTCAACTCTCAACCAAAACAGAACGGCCCCGTCTTTCGGCGGAGCTGTTTTGATTTTCAGTGCTTATCGGTAATCCAGGACCCGTTGACTAGACGGCGGATTTTTTTGATACTGTTGGCACTGCGGCTTCGGTTAGTTTGGAGAGCAGGCCGTCGTCGATCTTGACTTGGCCTTCCAGCCCATTGCCTGGGCGTCCAACGCCAAAGTATGCAAAACCGTACCGTCGGAGCTGCTGGGGGTCGTAGAGGTTGCGGCCGTCGAAGACGATCTTGTTTTTGACTGTCTTCGCAATGCGCTCGAAGTTCAGCAACTTAAACTCGTTCCATTCGGTGACGACTGCAACCGCATCCGCGCCGACGGTCGCTTCGTAGGAGTTCTTTACATACTGCAGGTTGGGCAGGATTGCTTTCGCATTGTCCATGGCGACCGGGTCAAACGCCTGCACGATAGCTCCCTCTGCAAGCAGAACTTCCGCGATTTCCATCGCTTTTGAGTCTCTGAGGTCGTCGGTGTTGCCCTTGAAGGCAAGGCCGAGCAAAGCAATGGTTTTGCCTTCGAAGCCGCCGAGAACGGTGCGCATCTTATCGATGAACCGCAGCGGCTGTCGGTCGTTTGTGCGCACGGCCGCTTCCAGCAGATCGAAGTTGTAGCCAAGGCTTTCCGAAGTATGGATCAGCGAGCGTGTATCTTTCGGGAAACACGAACCGCCGTAGCCGATGCCGGCATTCAAGAACGCGGGACCGATGCGACTGTCGAGGCCCATGCCTTTGGCAACAAGGGTGACATCCGCTCCTGCCGCATCACAAATGTTTGCGATTGCGTTTGCAAAGGTAATCTTCACGGCAAGGAACGCGTTCGATGCGTACTTAATCATTTCCGCGGAGGCGACGTCCGTGACAATCATCGGGCGTTCAAGCGGAGCATAGAGTTCGAGGAGCTTCATGGCGACAACGCGGTTCGGCGCGCCGATCACGATACGGTCCGGGTGCAGCGTGTCGCCGATGGCCGAGCCTTCCCGCAGGAATTCCGGGTTCGAGACGACATCGAAATCGACAGTTCTGCGGCGGTTGTCTTCGATAACGCGGCGAACAAAATCTCCGGTGCCGACCGGTACGGTGGACTTGTTAACAATCACTTTGTAGCGATTGAGCGATCTCGCAATACCCTTAGCGGCCGCCTCAACATAGGAAAGGTCAGTGGAACCGTCCTCGCGCGGGGGCGTACCAACCGCGATGAAGATAACTTCAGCGTCGGCAACCGCCGTCTCCAGGTCGGTGGTAAAACGAAGCCGGTCTTCGGCGACATTTCTTGCCACCATTTCTTCGAGACCTGGTTCGTAAATGGGCATGACGCCCTTCTTCAAATTCTCGATTTTCGCTTCCAGCTTATCGACACAAACTACGTCATTGCCGAGTTCAGAGAAGACTACGCCAGTCACAAGGCCGACATAGCCCGTTCCAATTACGCAAAGGTTCATTTAATACTCCATCTCACGTTCTGTGCTAAATCTCAGGAACATATCGCCGCGCGAAGCAAAGCTTCGCCTGTGCAGCTTAAGTCGTACACAGTGTTTAGGAAGCAAACTATGTGCCAACTCAGACAGACGCAGCCATTCGAAGCTGCCTCTTCATGGAAACGAGTTCCCGAGGGAGGACGAAAGCGACATCCTCATCCCGGACGGTAACCTCTTCAACATCGGAAGCGCCGCGACGCTTCAGTTCATCGAGAACCATCTGTACTTGTTCTTCGGGTGCCGATGCCCCGCTCGTTACCCCGATCACTGAAGCGCCGGCAAGAATTTCGTCGGTCACTTCCGACGGACCGCCGATTAAATAGGATTTGACACCCATCGATGCCGCCACCTGACAAAGGGATCGCGTGTTGCTGCTGGTCGACGAACCTATAACCAATACTACGTCGCTCCGCGGAGCAATCGCCTTAATTGCATCCTGTCGATTTTGAGTGGCATAGCAGANNCGGTAGGAGGATCGACCAGGGAGGGAAAACGACGCTTCAGCTCTGCGACAATATCCGACGTTTCATCGATAGAAAGTGTCGTCTGGGTGAGATAGATAAGTTTGTCCCCTGCCGGCGGCGGCACTGCGCGCGCTTCTTCGACAGTTGTCACAAGCACCAGCAGCCCAGGCGCCTCCCCCAACGTTCCTTCGGTCTCGACATGGCCATGATGGCCGATGTAGAAAATGCCGTAGCCGCGCTTGAGAAATTTGTGAACTTCAAGGTGGATCTTCGTGACCAACGGACAGGTGGCGTCGATCACTCGCAGCGAACGCCGGCGGGCGTGCTCATGCACCGCGGGTGAAACGCCGTGCGCCGAAAAAACTACAACGGAGCCTTCCGGGACATCGTCGAGATCGTCGGTAAATATCGCGCCTTTACAACGCAGCCCGGCCACGACAAAATCGTTGTGAACAATCTCATGCCTCACGTAGATTGGAGGGCCGAAGATTTCCAGCACCTGTTCGACAACCTCGATCGCCCGATCAACTCCAGCGCAAAAACCGCGCGGCCTCGCCATCAAGACTTTCATTCTCAAATTATACCAGTCGAAAATCCGCGCGTTCGGCAAAGAAGTTTCGATGTTTCCCGCACATTTGCCGATAGTTTGTCGGCTAGCTAGATCCGATATTTCCTACGTTGATCTCAGTTTTTCGCAGTATTCAATTACTGCCAGGCAGCGTTTCGTAAAGGATCTGTTATGAACCACCGACGTTTTCAAAGCGCCTTTTGCACATCGTTCGCACTCACGATTGTTCTCTCGCTCAGCAGTTTTGCTGGAGCCTCGCAAGCAGCAGTCCGGCCGATCGCGACGGAAGCGGTCGGCGAGCCCAGCGCATTAAACGCCGCCGCGACTCCTGCCGCAACTACTCAGCTTCACTTAACGTTTGCGTTGACATCGTCTAAGAAATCGGCCATAGCCGCATATGTCGACTCGTTAACTGATCCGTCCTCTCCGAACTATCACAAATGGATAACACCCGCGCAGTTCGGCCAGAAGTTCGGTGCATCGACCGACGATATAGCCAAAGTAGTGTCCTCTCTTAAAAGTATAGGGCTCACAAATGTCACCGTGTGGCCGGATCGGCTTTTCATCAGCGCCGACGGTTCGAAAGGCGCTGCGGAATCGGCTTTCGGAGTTACGATCCAAGGGTATAGCCGAAACAGTGAGAAGATCGCCGAAGGCCTGAGCCCCACCTACTATGCGCCGGACAAACTGCCGACGTTGAGCGGTCCAATCGCAGCACGCGTCGAAGCCGTCTTCGGTCTCAGCAATGCAGTTCAAGCACGTCCATCAGGGCTCCTTCCATCGTCAACATCATTGATCAGCAGTCAGGGATACCTCGACCCGCCGGACCTCGCGAACGTTTACAATATTTCCTCACTGCACAGTCGCGGACTTGAAGGTCAGGGACAAACGATCGCGATCTTTTCGCCCACCGCCTTTCAACAGAGCGATATCACACGTTTCCTTTCCGCCAACAACATCTCTTCGGCATCGGTAAACGTCATCAATGTGTCCGGGTCGAGCGGCAGCGGAAACAGCAGTCTCGCCGACCAGGTCGAAGCCTGTATCGATATCGAGACCATTGTCGGCCAGGCGCCGGCGGCGACAATAAACGTCTATGAAGCGCCGAATGACGGCGGATTCGAAATATTCCAGCGCGTCGAACAGGATGATCCCAATATCCTCTCCGAAAGCTACGGAATCGATGAGGACAATGTCAATCAAGCCTACGCAAGCAGCTATGAGACTATCCGCCAGGCAATGGCGGCGGAAGGTATCACGATTTTTGTCGCATCGGGCGACTCCGGCGCTTTCGACTCGTCGAACCATTCGACAGTGACAACGACAGTCGACGCCTCCAGCGCCTATGTTACTGCGGTCGGCGGCACGGAGCTATCCCCGCTTAAGAACGGCGCATGGAATGGCGAAGTCGCATGGACCTATAATGACGGCACTACTTCTTCCGGCAGCGGATCGAGCGGCGGTCTGAGCAAGTTCTTTTCCGCCCCGAGCTGGCAGACCGGCCCCGGTGTCAGCAACAGCTACAGCAACGGCATGCGCCAGGTTCCCGATGTAGCCGCGCTGGCCTCGGCGCCCTACTACGATATCAGCACCGAGGGCGGCTGGTCTGGCTGGGGCGGTACAAGCTGCGCCGCCCCGCTCTGGGCGGGCGCTGTCTCACTCATAGAGCAGAGCCTCGGCTCACGCTTAGGAAATATCGATCCAAAGCTCTATTCGATCGCAGCCAGCTCGTCATCGCCGTTTCACGATATCACCTCGGGAAATGACGGACTCTACCCATGCACTGCCGGCTGGGATTTCGTCACCGGTTGGGGTTCGGTCGATTTCGGCAAGCTTCAAGCCGCGTTCAGCGGAACTTCTGCCGCCGCGATCAGTTCCTTTACTCCGACATCAGGCACGCCCGGCACAAATGTCACGCTCACCGGAGTTAACCTTTCCAAGGCAAGCAGCATAAAATTCGGCGGAGTAGCGGCAGCGAATATCATCAGCAATTCCGCCACCCAGATCGTGGTCCAGACACCGTCCGGGGCAGTTTCCGACCAGATCACAGTCACAACACCGCAGGGTACTACGTCGACAACCTCGAGCTTCACAGTAGTTTCGCCATACAGCCTGTCGAGCTCACCAAGCTCAGTCAGTGTTGCCCAAGGCTCAACCGCCGGCTCGACACTGCATTTCACCAACGGCTCGACCACTGCGGCGACGTTAACGCTCTCTGTTTCGGGGCTTCCGACAGGAGTTACCGCCGCATTCTCAGCCGCAACGATCGGCAGTACGACGACCAGCGTTGTCACATTTTCCGCCGGAACAAACGCGCCGGCCGGGGTCTACCCGATCACAATCATCGGCACGAACGGACAGGGCACATGCTCAACGGTGATTAGTTTGACAGTAACATTGAAGCAGGTACTAACTTCGATTGCCGTCTCGCCGGCCTCCGCGTCGGTGTTGAACGGCGCGACGCAGCAGCTCACCGCCGTCGCAAAGGACCAGTTCGGCAACGCGCTGGCAACGCAGCCGGCCTTCACCTGGTNNGCACAATATCGTCCGCAGGTTTCTTCACGGCAAAGACAATCGGCGGCCCCTACACAGTTACCGCCGCCGATGGAACTCTCAAAGGTGCGTCCAGTATCACCGTGATTAGCGCTCCCACCTTTACGATTGCGCTGAGCCCTCCATCACTGAATATCAACCAGGGCGCATCAGGTTCGACCACGCTGACACTGACTTCGGTGAACGGCTTCTCCGGCGGAGTCAACCTGACCATCTCCGGAATTCCGAATGGAGTCACACCAGCGCTTTCGGCAAACGGCACATCGGCGAAGCTCACCTTTAACGCAGCGACGACGGTTGCAGCAGGAACTTACCAAATTGCGTTCGTCGGCGTCTCCGGTTCTATTACTGTCGCGACAAACCTGACTCTGACGATCGCTGCTCACAGCATACTGACTTCGATCTCCGTCACACGAGCTTCCGCAAGTATCGCAGTTGGATCGACCGATAAGTTCACGGCAACAGCCGACGACCAGTTCGGCAAACCCTTGAGCAGCCAACCCGCTTTCACCTGGTCAACGTCGGGCGGAGGCTCCATCGGAGCGTCCACCGGGGTGTGGAGTGCAGCAACTGTTGGCGGACCATATACAGTAGCCGCTTCGAGCGGCGGAGTCAGCGGATCGTCGACAGTCACAGTCACTCCGGCTCCAACCTTCAATATTGCCGCAGCGACAGTTTCTGTGACATTGAAAAAGGGGACGACCGGGACTGAGGCACTCTCACTGGTCGCGCAAAACGGCTTCAACTCGTCCGCATCGCTAACGATATCCGGACTGCCGAAGGGAGTGACCGCAGCGTTCGCACCGGCATCGATAAGCGCAGCTTCCGGAAGCAAGGTGACGTTCACGGGGACGGCGACGGCGACGGCCGGGGCTTATGCAGTAACTATCACTGGAACCAGCGGATCGATCAGCAATACGGTGACTGTTCCTCTGACAGTGACGAATTAAACGGTCAGCGGCGGTTAATTCAAAGATCCGTACAACCGAAAACGGCTGAAGACCCTGACGAGGTCTTCAGCCGTTTCACTTTATAGACGGTCAGAATCGCCGACACTACACTGCCAGCAGTTCGCCCGGCGCCTGGACATGGTGGCCGCCGACATCATTGAATGTCGGAAGGTAGCTCCTCCACACCTCATTCTTAGTTCCATTGACATATTTCGTCAGCGAGATGTATGGGACGTACCGCGGCCGCCGCGGCGCGCGCGCAAGGCGCATACCGCTCTGGTTCAACATCTTGTCACCCTTCTTGGTGTTGCACCGTCGGCAGCAAGCAACAAGGTTCTCCCAATGCATCGGTCCGCCGTGACGCTTCGGGACAATGTGGTCGATGGTCAGGTCGCGCGTCTGAGTACCGCAGTACTGACATGTATAGTTGTCACGGGCGAAGATCGACCTGCGCGACAGCTTTAGTTCGGGAAGCGGGCGGCGAACATGGTACCGCAAACGTACCACAGATGGCGCCTTAATTTCACCGTCTGCTATTCGCATAGAAATCTCCCGCTCATCGGTATGCAGGATATCCGCCTTTCCAAGAAACACCAGAACAACCGCACGCCGCAAATTGCAGACGTTCAGTGGTTCATAATCGCTGTTGAGTACGAGCACCTCTCCGTTCATCTTCACAAACGCACCTTTTCTTTCGGTTTTTCAAAAAAAAGCCCGCTCATTCGCCGGACCGTGTGTCACACACAGGTGCAGAGAAGAAGCGGGTTGCTTTTAACAAGTTCGATCGCTCGTTGGCGTACGTTTCGACAGTACACATCCACGAGATGCTGCCGAGGGCAGCGGTCCCGCCGCTCATGGTGCAGGGCTTGCCAGTGCAAGCGGCTTTGTTCCGCTTCACCGACCCGCCGGTTGCCAATATACAGTTGAGGGACTTTATTCGCCATGACGATAATTACAAGGTCAGTATAACTACTGGCCCGGCCATTTGTCAAGGTAATTAGATCAATTGGCCTTCGACTGAAGTCGAGGCAAGTGGTTGGCCGGAGTCTCCGCTGAATGAATTTACCGGCTGGCAGCGCTTCGGGCGATTGCCCCCGGGACACGGATTGCGGTCTGGATTTGTGTTTGTGTTCGGGAGGGCCGACGCCGTCGCTTGGAGGCGGTTGAGTCACGACGTTAGCGGTACGGCTTTTCGTTCGGCAAAATCGGACGGCGGAGTGAACGTCTCTGTCGCGGGATCGAGAGCATGTGAGGCCCGTGGATGGACGCAGGGAAAGTCTTTTTCGACTAAGTATCTCAAGTCGTCTGCATTCAGCCCGCCGAAGTAGACTCCCTCAACTTCCGGTGATGCCAGATGCGCGATATCGAGGTCCGAAAGAAACAAAGTTGCAATATTATCGACAAGCTGCACACGCGTCTCACCACCGGACGGTGTTATCGACGCCTTCCAGGTCCGGCCCCCGGGAAACACTATCACTTCTGTAACCTTTTCGCGATGTTCCAACGCCGATAGTTCTTGTGGGGTAATTCGAAATCGGATACTTCCACTAGTCCATCTCACCTTCATTATTTCGGCCTCATTTACTCCTAAAGTATACGTGCGTTCTATTAATTCCCATTGTCGACCCCTTCGAAAACTAGCTGCTCACCGGCAGTTAGCTTTGCCCAGTCTTCAGGAGTGTTCATGTTGACGAGTTGACGAACAACAAATTCGGGAGCACGTATATGGTGAAAATCGCCCATCTCTATCAGCTTGTATAGCGCGCGGCTTCCGCGGGCCAGCATCTTTTCGATAAGCGGTAAGCAGTTTGAGAAATAAACAGAGTAGAGCGGCTCGATTTTGTCCGCGTTCATTGTCGCGAGGCCGTTCTTATCATCAGCAATTCCGGCGGCAGCCTGCAGCAGCCACTCAATTCCAGAAACTGTCAGAAGCGGCATATCGCAGGCGAGCGCCGCAACCCCGTCACATTCAGTATGCTGGAGTGCAGTAAGAAGTCCGCCGAGCGGCCCAAGGCCCGGCAAATCGTCGGAGAAGAACTCGCATCCATCCAGATCCCAGCCCGGCGGACGTTCACGGCCGACTATCATAATCGGCGACGACGCCTTCAGGGCTTCTCCGGCAATGCGGCGCAATAAAGTCTGCCCCTGCCAGATAAGATTCACTTTGTCTGAGCCCATCCTGACACTGAGTCCACCTGCGATAATGACCGACTGAATGCGCATAATCTGAAGCGATCGGAAGAATCGACCTTTCAGGAGGAATTATGACGCAAGACCGGCTACTTGAAACTAATCGATCAGTTTCGTGAAAATTCGCCGAGAGCGGGGACGAGGTTCGCGGCAGTATCTTCTTCCGTGAGTCGAGTAAGGGCGCTTTTCAAAGCAGCGACTGCAAGCGGAGGACAGTGGGACCGTCCCGACGGCATCGGGCCGGTCTGCTGCAGCAACAGCTCTACCGACAGCTCCTGTGCCTCGGAAATCTTTTTCCCCTTTGCCCACAACGTGACAAATGCGCCGCAAGCTTTTGCGGTTGGGCAGTTGTAGGTATGGAACTCGGCATCATGGATACGCTCTCCAACAACGGTCAGAGTGATCGCCATGTATCCCCAGCGGCCTGGCACACCGATCTGACCCAGGGTGTATCGCTTTTCCAAATAATCTTGCATGACCATATGTTGCGGATGGCAATGATAGCGAAAAGTATCGTATCTTTTTAGAAGCTAAGTAAGGACTTTAATATTAGCTGCAAAGACTGGTCAACAGAGAGTTCGCAGAAAGTTAGTATGACATGCGAGCAGTCAAGTGTCAACGGAACTAAGGTCAAAAGACCTCTATTTTGCACAGCTACCTGGCGATTTCAGCCATTTCTATCATCCCGGAAAGGGCCATTTTCAGCTTTAATTCCTGTTGACTACGTTGTACCGGAACCCCGGGTCTGACGTCCGTAACTCCCATCACAAGTTACCTGTGATATACGTCACAGCCACGGGAAAGTTCAAAGTGTGCCCGCCATACCTTGATCGTGTACTATACTATCGTCGCGCCGAGAATGTCGGCGAATCAAATCCCATGACTGATACCTACGTTTTAGCTCTCGACATCGGGACCTCTTCGGTTCGTGCTATTCTCTTCGATTCCCGCGGCGACTCCGTAAAAACAGGGCAGACCGTTCTCGGGTCGCAGATAAAGTATTCGCAGACGACCACTTTCGACGGCGGTGTCGAAGTCGATGCCGAAAAACTTTTGGCACTGACTGTTTCTTGCCTGGCAAAAGCGGTCGTGAAAATCAAGCGAGCGAAAAAGCACGTTTCCGCAGTGGGCATCTCGTGCTTCTGGCACAGTCTGGTCGGAGTCGGCGACGAAGGCCGCGCGGTGACGCCGGTCTACTCCTGGGCAGACACACGATCTGCCGGAAAAGTGGCCGAGCTGAGAAAACTATTCGACGACGACGCCTACCACAAAATAAGCGGCGCAGAGCTGCATCCCTGTTTCTGGCCTGCCAAGCTGCTGTGGCTCCGCTCCAACCACACCGATCTATACAACAGCGTCAAACGTTGGATGGGCTTCGCGGAGTACCTCTTTTTACGATTATTCAACGATGGCCGCTCATCCATCTCAATGGCATCCGGCACCGGACTTTTCAATCAGCAGGCGGCGGAATGGGATCGTTTTATTATCAATACACTTGGCTTAGAAATCGATACGCTGCCGGTCCTCAGCTCCGCCGGCCCTGAAAAAGCTGTTGTCGGAGAGTATAAAGCTGCGCTCGCGCAATTCGCCGATATCCCATGGTTCCCTGCTGTAGGCGACGGCGCCGCATCCAACGTCGGGAGCGGCGGCTCCGATGACCGTCGGCTGGTGCTGAACGTGGGCACATCCGCTGCGATGCGAGTGGTTGTTCCGTCACCAAAAGACGCTGCCCTGTCAATCAAAAAGGGACTCTTTTGCTACCGTGTCGACGAAGAACGGGTCATATTCGGCGGCGCATTCGCGAACGGCGGCAATGTCTACGCCTGGCTGAAGGATACGCTGCTCTGGCACGACGATGCCGCGATGGCGGCGAAGATTGCGCGTATCAAGCCTGACAGCCATGGGCTGACTGTCCTCCCCTATTGGGCAGGCGAACGTTCACCCGGATGGCGAGCCGGGGCAAGGGCCGCGATCCTCGGAATGAACCTGAATACCAGCCCCGAGGACATTGTCCGCGCCACGCTCGAGTCGATTTCCTACAGCTTTAACGAGATCCGTGTCAGCCTGCACGAGCAATTTCCCCTGACTCGCGAAATAGCTCTCTCCGGAGGAGCCATCGGCAGCAGCCCGCTTCTTGGACAGATCATCTGCGATGTGTTCGGTGTGCCGCTGGTCACGGGTAAAGTCGCGGAAGCATCGAGCAGGGGCGCCGCGCTGATAGCCCTCAAAGGAATAGGAGCGATCTCTTCTCTAACGGATGCACCCTTTGAAAAAGGCAAGTTGCTGAGGCCCAGTAAGGCAGCCCATGAGTTATATGTTCGGGCAATCGAACGCTTCGAGAAGTACAACAGCAGTGTTATTGAACCGACTTCGAGAATATAGAACAAATTACCGGCCTACACCGTCATGAAACTTTTAAAACTATGTTGTTTGGATTGAAATTATCGCAAAGCTCTGCACTAATTGGCCTCTCGTGGAGCTTTTTATCATTTGCTGCGCCACCCGTCGCTTTGGCAGCGATTGACCAGCCGACCATACCGGCGAAAAGCTTCTCCATTGCTGCGTACGGCGCACTAGGAGACGGAGCCGCCGACAACGCCGTTGCAATTGGGAAGACTGTCGCTGCGGCTGAAGAGGCCGGGGGCGGCACTGTCGAGGTACCTGCCGGCCGGTATCTCACGTCGCCATTTGCATTGGCCAGCAATATCGACCTGAAGCTCGACAGCGGCGCGACACTGCTTATCGAAGACAACTTGTCTACATATCCAATGCAGCTCGGCGCCTATGTCAACTGCATCACTGCGACCGACTGCCACGATATCGCGATCACCGGATCAGGGACGATTGACGGTCAGGGCGCTGCGTGGTGGCCGCACTATAAAAAAGGGATGCCCGCCGCACCGCATCGGCCCTTTTTGGTGGTGCTGACCAATTGCACACGGGTTCTCGTCGATGGCGTCACCCTCACTAACTCGCCAAACTTCCATCTGGTGCCCATTCAGTGTACCGATGTTACAATCCGCAATGTGACAATCAGCGCGCCGTCAGACTCACCCAACACCGATGGAATCGATCCGTCCGGATGGAACTACTTGATTACCGGATGTAAGATCGATGTGGGCGATGACAACATAGCGATAAAGCCGAGCAAAATAGATCCGTCCGGTAAGCCAAGCTGCGAGAACTTTACGATTGACAACTGCACCTTTTTGAATGGACATGGTATGTCGATCGGAGGACAGACACCCGGCGGGCTCGATGGCATGACCGTTACAAATTGCACGTTCGACGGCACCACGTCGGGCATCCGGATGAAAGCTGGTCGCGGATTCGGCGGACTCGTCCAGAACGTCTCGTACTCAAACCTGACAATGTCAAACGTCCGCAATGAAATTCTCATCACAAGCTACTATCCGACAATACCAAAAGATCCATCGTCCGACCCGGCCCAGCCAGTTGGCAGCCTGACTCCGATCTGGCGTCATATTCAGATCTCGAACGTGAAGGCAACCGGCGGCAACGTCGCCTGTACAATACTGGGCCTTCCGGAGATGCCGGTTTCGGGAGTGACATTCAACAATGTTCAGCTTTCGGCGAAGTCGGCCGGGACGGTGGTTAACGCAGAAAACATTCAGTTCAACGACTCGTCGATCATCGCGGACGACGGCAAACCGGTAGCAGCGGCGAAGGCAGCGATATCCGGCATAAGTGTCGCCTCGCCTGCAAATTAACGTGGGGAGTTCCCAAAGCCTGCTTGCTGCATTGGCACATAATGACGGCGTTTTCTGTCATAACGATCTCGTGGAAATATGAAATACTTCTCTCTTATTTTGGGCCTGATTGCTCTGACCATGGCAGGTCCTGCGCAGTCTGATACTGTGTTCAATGTCAAAAGCTACGGCGCCGCCGGAGACGGTAAACAGCTCGATACAGCCGCGCTGAACAAAGCCATAACTGCCTGTAACGCAGCGGGCGGCGGAACCGTTCTCGTCCCCGCCGGAACATATCTCACGGGCACAATCCAACTAAAGAGCCACGTGACCCTCAGTCTCGACAGCGGCGCCACCCTGCTTGCCAGCCTGAACCGTGCCGACTATCCCGATACGGACGATGCCTATAACCCGGGCAAGAAGGTTATCGCATCGGTGATCTATGCCGAGAATGCAGACGATCTCGCAGTGGTTGGAAATGGGACGATCGACGGTCAGGGCAAGTTATGGTGGGACGGGGTTTACGACGATAACCCGAAACTCGCGGCGGTGCTGCCCCTGAACGATTACGAAAAACAAGCAATAGCACAGGATAAACGCGGACGGCCGCAGCTAATCCGGTTCGTCAAGTGTACGAAGGTCGACATCGAAGGCATTCATCTGTTAAACTCTCCCTATTGGAATGTACATCCGGAGCTCAGCACCTTTGTGAACATTAACGGACTAACCATCCAGGCGCCGGCGCACTCGCCGAATACCGACGGAATCGACCCTGAAAGCTGCTCCGATGTTCAAATCTCCAACTGCCGAATTTCCGTTGGAGACGACTGTGTCACACTTAAGTCCGGCCAGGATGCGCCGGGACGACTTGTTGGAATTCCCGACCAAAATATCACGATCAGCAACTGCGTGATGCTTCATGGACACGGCGGCGTTACCATCGGCAGTGAAATGTCCGGCGGAGTCAGAAATATCGCCGTGACCAACTGCGTCTTCCAGGGCACCGACATCGGTGTGAGAATCAAATCTCAGCGGGGCCGCGGCGGCGTGGTCGAAGGTGTCACCGAATCGAACATCGTCATGCAGGATGTACCTGAGCCGTTCGTCATCACGACCTTTTATCATGGAAAGGACAAACCCGGCGATGTCTTCCCGGTAGATGCCGGCACACCCGAATTCCGTGATTTCCTCTTCAGCAATATCACCGCCCGAGGTGCGACCGATGCCGGAAGCATCACCGGACTTCGGGAGCTCGCAGTGCACGATATAACATTTACTAATGTGCACATCGACGCGCGAACCGGTCTCACGTGCACCAACACGAAAGCGATCACGTTTGACGATGTCGTCATCAACACCCAGTCAGGTTCGGCGCTCACGCTGCTTAACTCGTCGGATTTCGACACAGAACGACTGACAACCCGCACACCGCATGACGGTGTCGCTCTTATCGCACCATCCGAGGCAGGATCATGATTACCCAGGAATCTTCTTCCAGCGACGGCGCCAAGAACGTCTCAACAATAGGCAACTTTCGTTGGACCATTTGCGCTTTACTGTTCTTCTCGACGGCGATCAACTACATGGACCGGCAAATTCTCGGCATCCTTAAGCCGACTTTGTCGCACGATCTTCACTGGAATGAACACGACTATGCGAATATCGTCACCGCTTTCCAGTTCACCTACGCGCTTGGATACCTTTTTGGCGGCCGCCTCATGGACAAAATCGGAGTCAAGCGCGGCCTGCCCATCGCGGCTTTCGTCTGGAGCGTTGCTGCAGCAGCACATGGTTTGGCAAGATCTGTCCTTGGCTTCACTTTCGCCCGCCTGGCGCTCGGATTATCGGAGGGCGGCAACTTCCCCGCGTGTATCAGGACAATCGGCGAATGGTTTCCAGTCAAGGAGCGCGCGCTGGCGACAGGAATTTTTAACAGCGCCAGCAATATCGGCGCGATAATCTGCCCACTGACTGTGCCGTGGATCGCGGTCCACGCCGGCTGGCCCACCGCCTTCTTTATTACCGGCGGCCTTGGCCTGATCTGGCTGGTGGCGTGGGCCTTGATCTATCAAAGCCCGGAGACACATCCAAAGCTGCTCCCGGCGGAGCGTGCGTATATCGAAGACGGCCGTGTGCCGGTGGTCGATGTAGAGGTTCCATGGGTTGCCCTTCTGAGCATGAAGGCAAGCTGGGCCTATATGATCGCCGGCGTTCTTTCAGGCCCGGTCTGGTGGTTCTATCTCTTCTGGATTCCCGACTTTTTATCTAAGAGGTTCCACCTCAGTTTGGAAAAGACCGGGTTCTACACCGGGGTCATCTACACGATCTCGATCTTCGGCAGCATCGCCGGAGGATGGCTTTCCGCAGCTTTGATGAGCCGCGGATGGACGCTGGACAGGGCGCGCAAACTGTCGATGCTCATTCCCGCAGTCTGCGTCGTCCCAGTCTGCATCGCCGCATCCGTGAGCAATGTCTGGATCGCAGTTGCTGTCGTCGGGGTCGCCGCTGCATCGCACCAGGCATGGTCCGCAAACCTTTATACATTTGTCTCGGATATCATGCCTAAGCGCGCGGTCGGTTCCGTCGTAGGGCTGGGCGGCTTCACTTCGGGCATTGCCAGTATGGTCGTCGCCCAGGCGGTCGGCTGGGTCCTCACCCAAACCGGCAGCTACGTCCCGCTCTTTGCTTGGGCTTCGACTATGTACTTATTTTCGCTTTTGGCCATTCAACTGCTTGTCCCAAAAATCCACCAACTCGACCCGCCCGCGCCGACAGTACGGTATTTATGAAATTTATTAACACTCTTCTGCTGCCGTTGGCAGCGCTCTCCTTGCTGCTGATTCAATCTGTACCGGCCAATGCCGATTTGGTGGTTGCCGCGGACGGAAGCGGACACTACACGACAATTCAATCAGCCATAGCGGCGGCCCAGAGCGGGACAGCCGCCCAGCCGACTGTCATCGATATCAAGCCGGGAACGTACCGTGAGCTGATTTATGCTCAGCGTGAAAAGCATTTCATCGTGCTGAAGGGCGACGACCCTGACCCACAGAAAACGGTCGTAACGTTCGGCCTTTACGCCGGAATAATCGGACCCGATGGACTGCCAATCGGCACGTTTCGGACACCGACCGCATACATTGACGCCGACGATTTCGTGGTCGAAAATGTCGATTTTGTCAACTCCGCGGGCAATGTCGGCCAGGCATTAGCGATCCGTGTAGACGGTGACCGGGATGTGTTCAAGAACTGCCGATTTGACGGATACCAGGACACCATCCTTGACAACCGTGGACGGCATTACTACGATCGGTGCACGGTAACCGGAGCAGTCGACTTCATATTCGGCGGAGGATGCGGCGTTTTCGATCATTCCAAAATTGTAATGATCCGTCCCGACGGCGGGAAGCTGACTGCCCCGAGTACTCCGCAGGATCAGGATTACGGGCTGGTGTTTTTGTCCTGCACTCTGCCGCAAGGGCCGGGTATCCTGGATGGGAAGTCAAGCTTGATGCGCCCCTGGCGTCCTTACGGCGAATCTGCGTTCATCAACTGTACGATGGGCAGTCACATATCGGCGGCCGGTTTCGAACCATGGGATGGACGCGAACTGACGTCCCGTGCATACGAATACGGCAGCGTCATGCCTGACGGAAAACCTGTAGATGTCTCAAAGCGCCTGTCCTGGTCCCATCAGTTAACAAAGAAAGCAGCCGACAGATACACACTTTCGAACATTTTCGTTGACTGGGATCCCAAACACNNTAGCCGAAGCGGCAGCCGACGCGACCGTCGGAGGATCTGATTTGCTGGAGAAAAAACTATGACATTAGAAAAATATTCGTTCGGCGTGGGCGATCGGTTCGCCCACCAGGCAAAGGCGCAGCTCAAGGCGTTCCAAATAGCATCGGAACTCGGAGTGGAGATCGTTCCTGTTTGGAACAAGTCGTATCGTGAGCACACTACCATCGGCTCCGAGCCGGATTCGGTCCGTGCAGCCGCCGATGCAGCGGTCGCTGCCCTTGGGTGGAAGGCCGGCTACTATGTGGATGCAGACCACATACGAATCGCCACAGTCGCAGGTTTTATCAACTCAAGCGACTTCTACACCATCGATGTGGCCGACTCGATCGGTGCAGTCCCGCAGCCGGCGACTCTGGAGACGTTCCTCAAAAACCACGCTGAACTGGTCGGCACCTTGCATATTCCAGGCATCGAAGCCGCAGTGACAATGACTGCATCGGANNTCGCGCCGAAGTTCACCGGCCGGTTCAATAAAGGAGTAGACTATGTCGGCGACATCGAACAGTTCGAAAAGGAGTTCAACGAAGACCTGGCGGTGATCGCCTACGCGATCAAGCTCTACGGCCTTCCGTCTGATCTGAAACTCAGTGTCCATTCGGGCAGCGACAAGTTCTCGATCTATGGTCCTATACGTCGCGCACTGGCCCGGTTCGATGCAGGCCTGCACCTGAAGACTGCCGGCACGACCTGGCTCGAAGAGCTGATCGGCCTTGCGGAAGCCGGCGGCGACGGCCTCACTCTGGCGCATGAAATCTACGGTAAAGCCCTGACAAAGCGTGAAGAGCTGTGCGCACCCTATGCGAGTGTCATCGACATCGACATCGATGCACTGCCGTCCGCGGAGTTGGTCAAGACCTGGGGTCCGGAAGAGTTCGCATCCGTTGTCCGCCACGACCAGACAAACCCGAACTATAACCCGAGTGTCCGCCAGCTCTTGCACGTTGGATATAAAATTGCCGCGCAAATGGGCGATCGATACTTGAACACATTGGATCAGTGTGAGGACAGTGTCGCAAGGAATGTAACCGACAACCTTTTCTCCCGGCATATCAAACCGCTTTTTCTTTAAATGATGGAAAGGAAGATTAACAATGTCCTTTAACGATGAAGAATTTCTGCTCCAGACAGAAACTGCTCGAAAGCTCTATCACGAATTTGCGGAGCGCCAGCCGATAGTCGACTATCACAACCACCTGCCCCCAAAGAATATCGCCGAGAATCGACGGTTCAACAACCTTTTCGAAATCTGGCTGGAGGGCGATCACTACAAGTGGCGAGCAATGCGGGCGAACGGAGTTGCTGAAAAATACATCACCGGCGATGCCGACCCGCGCGACAAATTTCTCGCATGGGCCACAACAGTGCCGGCGACTCTGCGCAATCCGCTGTACCACTGGACCCACCTTGAGCTTAAGCGATACTTCGGGATTACCGAACTGCTCAACGAGAAATCGGCCGACCGAATTTGGGAGCAGACCTCCGAGCAGCTTCAAAGTGCGGACCTAAACGCCCACGGAATCTTAAAGAAATTCAATGTTGTCGCGCTCTGCACGACCGACGACCCTACCGACGACCTTGTTTACCATAAGTCGATCGCCGCATCCGGGCTTGCGACTAAAGTCTATCCAGCGTTTCGGCCGGACAAGGCCCTGACTGTCGATCAGCCGGCTGCATTCAACGCCTGGCTTGATCGCTTGACTGCTGCGAGCAGCATTGAAATTTCGTCCTTGCCGGATCTCTTGGAAGCGCTCGATCAGCGTCACGCCGCCTTCCACGAGGTCGGCTGCCGGCTCTCCGATCATGGTCTCGCACGATGCTTTGCTGACTTTCCCGACGATGCCGGTGCCGCGCGTATCTTCGATGCCGCACGGGCCGGCCACGCAGCAAGTCCCGACGACCATGGAAAGTTTGCTTCGTACCTCATGCTTCATTTTGGACGGCTCGATACACGACGCGGATGGACCAAGCAGCTCCATCTCGGCGCCCTGCGTAATGCCCGGACCAACGGCCTCAAGCTCCTCGGGCCAGACACCGGTTTCGACTCGATCGGCGATTACCAGCAGGCATCGACACTCGCGGCATATCTCGACCGGCTGGATTTGGAAGGTGCGCTGCCGAAGACCATTCTGTACAACAACAATCCGAACGACAACTATATCTTCTCGACAATGATCGGAAACTTTCAGGACGGCAGCGTTCCCGGGAAAATGCAGTTTGGCTCGGGCTGGTGGTATCTGGATGCAAAGGAAGGTATCGAGTGGCAGCTCAACGCACTTTCGAACAACGGACTCCTTGCCCGCTTCGTCGGCATGCTCACCGACTCCCGTTCGTTTATGTCCTATCCAAGGCACGAGTACTTCCGGCGCGTGCTGTGCAACGTCCTTGGGCGAGAAGTTGAATCGGGAGAGATTCCGGAAGACAACCACCTGGTTGGCGGCATGATTTCAGATATCTGCTACAACAATGTCGCCGGTTATCTGAATCTGCCAGGCATAAAGCCTGCGTAATCGCCTCAGCTCTATTCGTAGACCACCAATATGCTCGAAGGAAGTGTGTTATGAGTTCAACTCTCTTTGATTTAACCGGCGAAGCCGCAGTCGTCATCGGCGGCACCGGTGTACTCGGCGGAGGAATGGCATCGGCGCTGGCAGCCGCCGGGGCAGCTGTCGCGGTCGTTGGCCGCAGCGCCGAGCGCGGCGCCGAGCGGGTGCGTGCAATCGACGAAGCCGGCGGTCACGCCGTATTTATTCACGGCGATGTCTCCGACAGGAAGTCGCTCGACGATGCGTTGAAGAAGATCACCGCAGAGCTTGGAGCGCCCACTGTCTTGATCAATGCCGCCGGCGGAAACCGTCCCGATGCCACGCTGCCGCCCGGCGCGAAGTTCAGCGCTCTTCCACTCGAGGCCTGGCAGAACGTTTTCGACCTCAACCTCATCGGCGGAGCGCTTTTGCCCTGCCAGGTATTCGGCGAAGCAATGCTGAGCGGCGGCAAGGGAAGTATCATCAATGTTGCTTCCATGGCCGGGATGATCCCCCTCTCCCGTGTCGTCGCCTATTCTGCTGCGAAGGCCGCGGTCATCAACCTAACGAAATTCCTCGCCCGTGAATGGGCGACTAGCGGTATACGGGTCAATGCGATCAGCCCCGGCTTCTTTCCCGCTGAACAGAATAAGGCGCTGCTTTACAAAGAAGACGGCACCTACTCGGATCGCGGCGCGCAGATCATTGGACACACGCCGATGGCACGGTTCGGAAACGCTGACGAGCTTGCAGGCGCTGTCGTCTGGCTGGCATCCAGCAAAGCATCGTCATTTGTTACCGGTCAAAATATCGTAATCGACGGCGGGTTTTCGTCAGTCACTATTTAGAATGGATGAGAGATGCCCTGGTTTTATGAAGAAGGCGACAGCCTGACAAAGCAGCAGATTACCGCCCTTTGCGAAAGGCTGGTCGACGAAGCGAAGACGCGTATTAGTTCGAATTTGAAGCGGGTATTGCTTCTTCCTCCGGACTTGACGAGAGCTCACAGCGGAGCGGGATGGATCACTGAGACGATCTACAATCTACTCCCGAACGACTGCGACATCCATGTTATCCCAACTCTGGGCCAGCATGTGCCGCACACGGAAGAAGAGAACAAGTGGATGTTCGGCTCGATCCCGAACGAACGTATCCACGCACACGACTGGCGCGGCGGGGTGACCCGGCTTGCAACGATCCCCTCGTCCATCGTCGCCGAGTCGACCAGTGGAGTCGCCGATTGGGATATACCTGTTGACCTGAACACGATGCTGCTGAACGAGAAATGGGACCTGATTATCAATATCGGCCATGTGGTACCGCACGAGGTCCTCGGCTTTGCAAATCACAACAAAAATTATTACATCGGTCTCGGAGGCAAGGACACCATCTGCGCCGCGCACATGGCCGCGGCGGTCTACGGTATCGAGAATAACCTGGCGAACCTGATTACTCCTCTGCGCGCCTGCTTCAATTGGTCCGAAGAGCGGCACCTCGCTCATCTTCCCGATGTTTTCTTGCAGATCGTCATGCACCGTGATGTAGAAAACAAGCTGGTGACGAGCGGAATCTATGTCGGTGACGATGTGGAGACCTACCTGACCGCTGCCCGTGCAAGCCGCAGCCAGAATGTCACCACCTTCGAAAAGCCGATCAAGAAAGTCGTCGCCGTCATGCAGGCCGATGAGTTTCGCAGCACTTGGGTGGCAAATAAAGCCGTCTATCGCACACGTATGGCGATCGCGGACGGCGGCGAGCTGCTCATCATTGCGCCGGGACTGGAGCGGTTCGGCGAACAGCCGGATGTCGATGCACTGATCCGGAAGTACGGCTACAAAGGTACGCCGCGAACAATGGCGGCCTACAAGGTCAATGCCGACATGCAGGACCTCGCCCATGGCACGGCTCATCTGCTGCACGGATCGAGCGAAGGCCGTTTCACCATACGCTATGCACCCGGACACCTGAGCCAAGCCGATATTGAAAGCGTCGGTTATGATTACGCCGACCTAAAGTCGACGCTAGAGCGTTATCCGCCTTCGACGATGGCGGAAGGCTGGAACACGATGCCGGACGGTGAAGAGGTGTTCTTTATCAGCACACCCAGCGCCGGCCTCTGGGCCACCGAAGAACGCCTTGGCCAAAGACTAACCGGCAAAGACACAATAGTCCTGAATGAATCACGGGTCCCACCCTTCGTCGCCTAGACCAAGGGGGTCCTAAACCTTCCTCGTCCCTCGTCCCCCGGACGATCACCGCCTCGGTTCCCAGCCCTGACTTCAGTCGAGGGCTCGGCTGAGTATCCGGTGCGCATATGCTGCAGCGCCGAAGCCGTTGTCGATGT